>NZ_JAQZSD010000002.1:0-146560 GCF_028674935.1 Lysinibacillus sp. CNPSo 3705
CACAAAGATTACACACTGTACGCTGAACATAATTACCATTCTAATACTTCTAAAATAAAAAATGATAAGGAGGAGACATACTATGGCACCACGTCGCGGAGGCCGCAAACGCCGTAAAGTTTGCTACTTCACTGCTAATAACATTACGCATATCGACTATAAAGATGTGGATTTACTTAAAAAATTCATCTCTGAGCGCGGTAAAATTTTACCACGTCGCGTAACTGGCACTAGCGCTAAGTACCAACGTAAATTAACTTCAGCTATCAAAGTTTCTCGTATCATGGGATTACTTCCATTCGTAGCAGAAGACAAATAAGATAATAAAGGCACAACGAGGTTTAATTAACTTTAGTTGTGCTTTTTTATTTATAAAACTGGAGTTGCTGATCTTGTCATCGCAATACTATAGTAATGATCTTTACTTCAGTAATTGCTCTATATATTACCATTTGCTATTATCATAAGAATTTATTACACTCTTAACAGACATGAATAAAGAAAAGATGAAATTTTAGAGATTGAGAAACAATCGACTAAGTAACATTTTTAAAAACAAACGGCTTATAATCATTTCGATTAAAAGCCTTTTTTCATGCAGTAGTAACGGTCGTATGCATCGTTGAAAAATTTCAACAATATATATAAGAACATAAATAATGAATTTGTTATGACTTTTCGGTAAAAAATCTTCTATATAGTTATGTATTTCACGCTTTAGTCATTGGTTCTACAAAATTAATGGCAAAGCATTCAGTTGTTCTTAGCGTTTTTTGTTCAATAACCTAAAAAAATGGTACAATAAAGGTCAGTAAGATTGACTGAAAAAAGGAAGGTTTTCAATGCCGAATAATCAAACAAAGGCGCTTTTACATGGCTCAATGATGGTCGCAATCTTTACGCTTCTTATGCTTATTTCTGCATATGTACCATTCATTCGTATAGTAAGTCTAATATTTGCCCCATTACCAATTGCTTGGTATAGCGCAAATTATAAGCGTTCATCATCAGTATTTGTAGCAGTAGTAGGCTGTATTTTAACCACTCTAACAACTGGCTTAATTATGTTACCATTTGCCTTTGTATTGGCATTACTTGGTGTCGTAATAGGAAATGCAATTAATCAAAAGAAGAGCAAACTTTACCTATTCATGTCATCTGGGGTTGCTGTTCTTCTGTCAATGACAATTGTCTATGTAGCCTATGTTCAATTTTCTGGTATCAATATGATTAACATAAGCATGGAGTTGTTCCGTGAAAGTTATGAGCAATCAAATGAACTGACAAAAACTATGACAGGTCAAGAAGCGTTTCAGCCAGAGCTAATTGAGGCTCTGTTAAAAACAGTTGAACTGACAATACCTGCAATAGTAACACTCTCTGCATTTATGACAGCATTTATTGTCATGACATTCAATTTACCTGTATTAAAACGTCTTGGTTTAGACGTACCGAAATTTCCACCGTTCCAACATATGCGTCTACCACGATCTATTTTATGGTATTACATGATTGTTTTATGCATTAACTTATTTATGCGTCCAGAAGCTGGATCTACATTAGATGTTATTGTTTTAAATGTTTCTTATGTTTTATGGATGTTATTAATCCTGCAGGGGATTTCCTTTATACATTATCTTATTTCTAAAAAGGGAATGCCGAATGCTGTAAAATGGATAGCTACTTTGTTAGCCTTACCACTATCATCCTTTATGATATTGCTAGGCATCGTAGATTTAGGTTTCGACGTACGTTCACTTGTGAAGGGAAAAACTAAAGAATAAGGGGCTGATGTAATGGGGACTTTTAGAAAACGACCAATCCGCTATCCGCTTTTTGTTCTTTCCATTTTTGGCATTGTGACGTTCGTGCTTCTATGTATTTGGAATATCGGGATAGGTGTCGGTTATGGAGTAGGTTTTGTACTATTAATGGTCTATACGTGGAAGGTAGAAAAGATTACCTTTGATGAAACAGAAAGGCATATTGAATCCATTTCTTTCCGCATGAAAAAAGTAGGGGAAGAGGCATTGCTTGAAATGCCAATTGGGATTTTACTTGTCAATGATCAATATGAAATAGAATGGTCGAATCCATATATGCAAGGCGTTTTAAATATGGAGAATTTAGTAGGTGAAGGAATCGTTAATATATCTGACGACATTTACGTGCTAATGAAAAGCGAAGAGACAAACGAAGATACGATTACGCTCCGTGATCGTAAATATCGAGTTTATTATAAAAAAGAAGAGAATTTACTCTATTTCTTTGACATAACGGAGCAGATAGCTATTGAAAAACAATACTATGCAGATCGTACAGTTATCGCCATTTTATTTGTTGATAATTATGACGAAATTACGCAAGCAATGGATGACCAGCCACGTAGTTTAACAAATACGATGGTGACATCAATTGTTAATGATTGGGCGGCTGAACAAGGGATATTTGTCAAACGAATATCATCCGATCGTTTTTTAGCTGTATTAAACGAATCCATTTTAATGGAGCTTGAGAAGAAAAAATTTGCCATTTTAGATACAATTCGAGAAAAAACAGCGCAAAAAAATATGTCATTAACATTAAGTATTGGTGTTGGCGCAGGATCATCTTCATTAGTAGAGCTTGGTGAACTAGCACAATCAAGTTTAGATCTTGTTTTAGGGCGTGGTGGTGATCAGGTTGCCATCAAGCAACCTACAGGAAAACTGAAATTCTATGGTGGGAAAACGAACCCTGTTGAGAAACGTACACGCGTTAGAGCACGTGTTATTTCTCATGCACTACGTGATTTAATTCAGGATAGTGACCAAGTATTTGTTATGGGACATAAAAACCCTGATATGGACTCTATTGGTGCCTCTGTTGGTGTACGTAAAATGGCACAGATGAATGATGTGAAGGGCTATGTGATCGTGAATTTCGAGGAATTAAACGGAAGTGTAACACGTTTAATGAATGAAATAGAGAGTAAATCGGATTTCTATGAAAATTTCCTAACGCCAGAGGAAGCTGCGGCAAGAATGACAGAAAAATCTTTGCTCGTTATAGTTGATACGCATAAACCAGATTTAGTCATCGACTCACAGCTATTGAAGCTGGCAGAAAAAGTTGTGGTGATTGATCACCATCGTCGTAGTGAGGATTTTATAGAAAATCCAACGCTTGTTTATATGGAGCCATATGCATCGTCCACAGCTGAGCTTATAACAGAGTTACTTGAGTACCAACCAAAACGTGCGAAGATTAATATGCTAGAGGCTACGGCATTGCTGGCAGGAATTATAGTCGATACGAAAAGTTTTACACTGCGCACAGGAGCCCGTACGTTTGAAGCGGCTTCTTATTTACGGACAAATGGTGCCGATACAGTGCTAGTACAGCGATTATTAAAAGAAGATGTCGATACGTATATTGAGCGTTCTAAAATAGTGCAAACGGTTAAGTTCGTGAAGCCGGGTATTGCTATTGCTGTTGGTGAGGAAGCGAAAGTGTATGATTCTGTACTAATTGCGCAAACAGCAGACATTTTACTAACAATGAAGGATGTTGGTGCTTCCTTTGTCATTGCACATCGTTCAGATGGCAAAATCGGCATAAGTGCAAGATCGCTTGGCGAAGTAAACGTGCAGCTTGTTATGGAAAAGTTAGGCGGCGGTGGGCATTTAACGAATGCAGCTTGCCAAGTCGAAGCAAATTCCATTGATGGAGTAAGAAAATATTTAGAAGAGGCCATAAATGAGGTACTCGAAGGGAGTTCTGAATCATGAAAGTAGTATTTTTAAAAGATGTTAAAGGAAAAGGGAAAAAAGGGGAAATAAAAAATGTAGCGGACGGCTATGCACAAAATTTCTTGATTAAAAATGGCTATGCTGCTGAAGCAAATGCACAAGCATTAAGTCAATTAGATGGTCAAAAGAAATTAGAAGCTAAAAACGCCGCTGCAGAATTAGCAGAAGCGAAAGCGTTAAAAGAAAAATTAGAAGCTTTAACAGTAGAATTAAAAGCAAAATCAGGTGAAGGTGGTCGCCTATTTGGTTCAGTATCTACAAAGCAAATTGCTGATGCGCTTCAAAAAAAGCATGGTATAAAAATTGATAAACGTAAAATGACTTTAAGTGATGGAATTCGTGCGCTAGGCTTTACAAATGTACCTGTAAAACTACATCATGAAGTATCTGCAACATTAAAAGTTCATGTAACGGAAGAGTAAGGGGCGACGAACCATGAACGAACCGATGATGGACCGCGTCCCACCGCATAACCGGGAAGCGGAGCAATCGGTTATCGGTGCAATTTTCCTCGATCCTCAATCGTTAATCACAGCATCTGAAATTTTACTAGCAGATGATTTTTATCATAATGCACATAAGACAATTTTTGAAACGATGCTACGTTTAAGTGATCAAGGAAAAGCGATAGATGTTGTAACAGTTACGGAAGAATTATCAGCTAAAAAGGAAATTGAGGATGTTGGCGGGCTATCTTATTTACTAGAGCTCGCCAATGCTGTGCCTACAGCTGCTAACGTCGCACACTATGCGAAAATTGTCGAAGAAAAGGCACTATTACGTCGTTTAATTCGTGTAGCTACTAAAATAGTAGAAGATGGCTATACTCGTGAGGATGAGGTAGAGGCATTACTAGGTGAAGCAGAGAAGAAAATGATGGAGGTAGCCAATCGTAAAAATGCGGGGGACTTTAAGCATGTAAAAGACGTATTGGTGGAAACCTTTGATAACATCGAAAAGCTTCAATCACAAAAAGGTGATGTTACAGGTATCCCGACAGGCTTCCGTGATTTAGACAATATAACAGCTGGCTTCCAGCGCAACGATTTAATTATTGTAGCGGCACGTCCTTCTGTAGGGAAAACGGCCTTTGCATTGAATGTCGCACAAAGTGTTGCCGTTCAAGCACGTGAAAACGTTGCGATCTTCTCGCTAGAGATGGGTGCTGAGCAGCTAGTTATGCGTATGCTTTGTGCGGAGGGAAATATAGATGCACAAGTTTTACGTACAGGTGCTTTAACAACGGAAGATTGGGGTAAACTAACTATGGCAATGGGAAGTTTATCGAATTCCGGAATTTTTATTGATGATACACCAGGTGTACGTATCAATGAAATTCGAGCAAAATGTCGACGTTTAGCACAGGAGCATGGCCTCGGTATGATTTTGATCGATTATTTACAGCTTATTCAAGGTAGTGGTAAGCCAGGTGAGAACCGTCAGCAAGAGGTATCTGAGATTTCACGTTCTTTAAAAGGTTTAGCGCGTGAGTTAAAGGTTCCGGTCATTGCATTATCACAGTTATCTCGTGGCGTTGAGCAACGTCAAGATAAGCGACCTATGATGAGTGACTTACGTGAATCGGGAAGTATTGAGCAAGATGCTGATATTGTTGCCTTCTTATATCGTGATGATTATTACGATAAAGAGTCCGAGAGTAAAAATATGATTGAAATTATTATTGCTAAACAGCGTAACGGTCCAACGGGTACAGTTACACTTGCTTTTAAAAAAGAATTCAATAAATTCATTAATGTGGATTGGTCGCAAATGCCACCACCACCTCCACGTGAGTAATATTTATCTTCATTCATAAGAAAAATTTCCTTCTTTTAGAGGAACTCAACGTTGGACATTACACCAAGACGGAATTAATCTGAATGTTCGATAATATTCATACCATTCTGTTATTAAACACGAACGTTGAATCATATTTTTTGATTTTATGTTCGTGTTTTTAAGTATTTTTGTTGACTAGGCGTTTCTATCATTGATACAATAATTAACGGCTTAAAAATTGAGATACAAATGGTATCTAACGGAGGTGCTGACTATGACATCAGTTGTAGTTGTAGGAACACAGTGGGGAGACGAAGGAAAAGGTAAAATTACAGATTTCCTTTCACAAAAAGCTGATGCAATCGCTCGTTTTGCAGGTGGCGATAATGCAGGACATACAATTAAATTTGATGGTGAAACTTATAAGTTACACTTAATTCCATCAGGTATTTTCTATAAAGAGAAAACTTCAGTAATCGGAAATGGTTTGGTTGTTAATCCAAAGTCATTAGTTACTGAGCTTAGAGGCTTACAAGAGCGTGGCATTGATACAGATAATTTACGAATTTCTAATCGAGCGCATGTTATTTTGCCATATCATATTAAGCAAGATATCGCGGATGAGGAAAGCCGTGGCGATAAAAAAATTGGTACAACTTGTAAAGGGATTGGACCATGCTATCAAGATAAAGTAGCACGTATCGGTATCCGTATGGCTGATTTACTAGACAAGGATGTATTTGAAGAAAAACTACGTCAAAATTTAGCAATTAAAAATAAGTTATTTGAGAAATTTTACGAAGTTGAAGGCGTAACATTCGAAGAAATTTTCGAAGAATACTACGGCTATGGACAAGAAATCGCAAAATATGTAACTGACACGTCTAAAATCTTAAATGATGTACTAGATGAAGGCGGCAAAGTGTTATTTGAAGGAGCACAAGGTATTTTACTTGATGTCGATCAAGGTACGTATCCATTTGTAACATCTTCAAATCCTGTTGCTGGTGGAGTAGCGATTGGTGCTGGTGTTGGTCCTTCACGAGTGACAAGTGTTATTGGTGTATCTAAAGCCTATACGTCTCGTGTTGGCGATGGACCGTTCCCAACTGAATTATTTGATGAAGTAGGTCAACAAATCCGTGAAGTTGGTCGTGAATACGGTACAACAACTGGCCGCCCACGTCGTGTAGGTTGGTTTGATACGGTAGTTGTGCGCCACTCACGCCGAGTAAGTGGTATTACGCATCTTGCTCTTAACTCAATCGATGTTTTATCTGGTTTAGAAACAGTTAAAATTTGTACAGCGTATAAATATAAAGATGAAACGATTACTGAGTATCCAGCAAATCTTCATATTATTGAACAATGTGAACCAATTTATGAAGAGCTTCCAGGCTGGTCAGAAGATGTTACAGGCTGCAAAACATTAGAAGAGCTACCTGAGAATGCACGTCGCTATGTAGAACGCGTAAGTGAATTAACGGGTATTGAAATTGCTACTTTCTCTGTTGGTCCTGCACGTGAACAAACGAACGTTTTAGTGGATGTTTGGGAAGCGAAATAAATATAAATCAAAAAAAGGCGTACCACAGCGGTACGTCCTTTTTCATTAGTGAATATCTCTTTTCTTGAAGCGGCCACCTCTAACCTCTGCAATATTACCAATTGCTAGGAATGCATGATCATCAATTTCAGCGACGATTGATTTAAGCTTGGATTCCTCTAATCGGGTAATGATGGTAAAAATAACTTTTTTATCGTTCCCTGTATAAGCTCCCTCGCCATGAAGGAAGGTTACACCTCGACCGAGTCGGTCCATAATCGTTTGCCCAATTTCATCAATTTCATCACTAATGATATAAACGGATTTTGATTCCTCCATGCCTTGAATGACGATATCAATCATTTTATAGGCAATATAGTATGCTAGGATAGAGTACATGGCTTGTTCCCATGTGAACACAAACCCCGCTACCGCAAAGATGAGTAAGTTGCAGAACATAATAATTTCACCAACGGAAAACGGTGTTTTACTATTAAATAAAATAGCTAAAATTTCTGTCCCATCTAATGAGCCACCATAACGAATGACAATGCCGACACCAATACCTAAAATCATGCCACCAAAAACTGTGGCCAATAGCGTATCTTGAGTAAACGGGTTTAGATTATGTAAGAAAAGCGTTGTTAATGAGAGTACTGTAATTCCGAGCCCTGTGGAAAGTGCAAAGGTTTTACCGATTTGTTTATAGCCTAAAAAAATGAAAGGTAAGTTTAAAGTGAAGATGAAAATACCAAGAGGTAAATTTAATAAATGAGAAGTAATAATGGAAACACCTACGATTCCACCATCCATAATGTGGTTTGGTACTAAAAATAGCTCAAGTCCCAGTGCCATAATGACTGCACCTAATGCCACCATAATGGTCCTAATGATAAGTTTTCGAACGGGATTTTTACATTGAGGCTTTCTTACTTTAGGGGTTATTTCAGATGTTTGTAAAACATTCAAATTAATCGCTCCATTCAACTAATGTATCTAATCTCTATTTTATCAGAATATTAAAAAAGCAAAAAGTCATAAGGCTTGGAGTAGAGGTTGAGCGGCTGAGGGTCTAGATACCTCATGAAAAGTACAAGACTGGAGCAAAATCTACGTCTGAAACTATACTTTTTAATAGCTATAAAAATAGGAATGATGTAACAATTAGTAGAGAATTAATACATTTACATTACAATAAGATGAAAACAGTTAAACTGTATTTTCTTTATGGTACAGTATATTGGTGCAAAAACTATTAGTGGGTAATTAATACTACGATAGAAAAGGTGGAAGGTGCTTTGCGGTCACCTATCATAGGAAGTAGTAGGGGAATTATAGGCACTACTAGAAATCCATCAGGTACACATCTACACTTTGAAGTTAAGAAAAAGGATTCGTTAGAAAAACCATTATCATATGTAGGGCGTTAATCAATTCGAATAGAAGGCAGTCCAAAATAGGACTGTCTTTTTATATACTTCGTATGTAAATCTATGTTATTTCCCGAGAAATATTTGTCGAAATATAATTTCTGTAGCGAAAGCAAAGCGACAGGTACAGAAGTCATCCGCCTCTATAGGTGATGAGATGACTGCGGTTTGAAGCCAATTTTCAGAGAGTATCGAGGAACCCAGTCTAAGAACGCTGCGTCGTTGTGGCAACGGCTTTAGTGACCAACTTTGTACTGTTGCTGTCGCACAGACAAAACACCGTGCTGAAGCTGTGTTAGTACTACTCTTTCGCACAAGCCTTTCGGCAGATGTCACGGGTTCGGAAGGGAATGCTTAGTGCAAGCACGAGGGCCAATTCCGGATGCAATTTGTCGAGGGATAATGGATTATAACAATATCGTAAAATGTCTTAGGATTTAGAATAATGCATAGAAGTTAAAAGCATGGTAGAGTTAGAGTAGTGACTTTAAAAATACAATCGTTTAAAAATAGATAAAAAGCGAAAGGGAGAAAAAATATGGACAAGACCATTTTAGTTGTAGACGATGAAAAACCAATCGCAGATATTTTACAGTTTAATTTAATAAAAGAAGGCTACAAAGTTATTTGTGCTTATGATGGAGATGAGGCACTAGAGAAGGTTGAGGAAGAACAACCAGATTTAATGCTTTTAGATATAATGTTACCGAAGCGTGATGGGATGGAAGTTTGTCGAGAAGTACGAAAAAAATATGATTTCCCTATCATTATGCTAACTGCAAAAGGGTCTGAGATTGATAAAGTATTAGGACTAGAAATGGGCGCAGATGATTATGTGACAAAGCCATTTAGTACACGTGAGCTTATTGCACGTGTAAAGGCAAATATGCGTCGCTTACAGGTAGTAGCTCCTACTGCCGAAGAGGTTGAAGAAGAGTCCAATGAAATTGTAGTAGGTTCGCTTGTTATTCAGCCAGATGCTTACTTAGTATTGAAACGTGATGAAGCAATTGAACTAACACACAGAGAGTTTGAACTATTACATTACTTAGGGAAGCATATCGGTCAAGTAATGACGCGTGAACATCTATTACAAACTGTGTGGGGTTATGATTATTTCGGTGATGTACGAACAGTAGATGTAACAATTCGTCGTTTACGAGAAAAAATAGAGGACAATCCTAGTCATCCGGCTTGGATTGTAACACGCCGTGGTGTAGGTTATTATTTACGAAATCCTGAACAGGAGTAAAAAGGAATGCAGAAAGTTAGCTTCTTTAAATCAATTCATGTCAAGCTAGTACTAATTTATATTTTGCTAATCCTACTTGCTTTGCAAATAATAGGAATTTATTTTGCGCGTGAATTAGAGCAAAATTTAAAAGACAACTTCCGACAATCCATTTTTCAACGTGTCGATTTAATGCAATATAGCATTCGTGAAGAAATGTTAAAAGAGCGCGATGAAAGTATGCCAACTCTTGAAGAGAGCTTGAAAACGATTGTTATGGAATTTTCCACAGGGTTGAAGGAACTTTCTAAAGGAGATATTTTAGAAATCCGTGTCATCGATAATAGGCAGCGTATTCGAGCCACATCTGAGATAGACAATCAAAGTTTGATTGGACAGCGCTCGAATAATGACCTCGTACGCCGTGCTATCTCTGCAGAAACATTATTTGAAAACATTAAACTGGATAATAAAACAAGAAATCGAGTGTGGGTGTTAGCTTCGCCAATTCGAGATGGTGCAGGACCTGATGATGAGATTATAGGGGTACTCTATATTGAGGCAAATATTGAATCTGTTTTTGAACAAGTGAATGACATTAACCGTATTTTCCTTGGTGGTACAGCAGTGTCCTTAGTCATTACTATCTTTTTAGGAATTTTAGTGGCACGAACAATTACACAGCCAATTTCAGATATGCGTAAGCAGGCTCAAGCGATGGCAAAAGGTAACTATTCTCGCAAAGTGCGGGTTTATGGTACAGATGAGATAGGGCAGCTTGCTATAACCTTTAATCATTTAACAAATCGCTTGCAGGAGGCGCAATCTACTACTGAGGCGGAACGGCGAAAGCTCGATTCGGTCCTTAGTAATATGACGGATGGCGTTATTGCAACAGATCGAAAAGGGCGTATTATTCTTATTAATGACCCCGCACTAGAGCTGCTGCATATTTCAAGAGATATTACATTAGGCCGACCGATTGCATCTGTTTTAGGAATTGACCAAGAGTATAGTTTTGAGGATTTAATTCACATGAATGATGCGGTGAATTTAAATTTCAGTACAGCAGACGCACCGTATATTTTACGTGCGAATTTCTCTGTTATTCAAAAAGAAACGGGCTTTATTAATGGTCTAATTACCGTACTGCACGATATTACGGAGCAGGAAAAAATAGAGATGGATCGCAGGGAATTTGTATCAAATGTGTCACATGAATTAAGGACACCGTTAACGACGATGCGCAGTTATTTAGAGGCGTTAGCAGATGGTGCATGGAAAGATGAAAATATTGCTCCAACATTTTTGAATGTCACACAAACAGAGACAGAGCGTATGATCCGCTTAGTAAATGACTTATTGCAGTTATCAAGAATGGATAGTTCAGATTATGAACTGAATCAAGACATTGTTCTCTTTAATTCATTCTTTAACCGTATTATCGATCGTTTTGAAATGTCTAAGTCAGATAAAGTGATGTTTGAACGTTTATTCCCAGAGGCATCTTATTATGTAGAAATCGATACGGATAAGGTGACACAAGTTATCGATAATATTATTTCTAATGCTATTAAATATTCTCCCGATGGCGGTAATATTCGCTTTGGCTTTACAGCGCAAGGAGATATGCTAAAGGTTATGATTTCCGATGATGGTATGGGAATTCCTAAGGAAAATGTAGGACGTATTTTTGAGCGTTTCTATCGAGTGGATCGAGCTCGAGCTCGTTCTATGGGAGGCACTGGTCTAGGGCTAGCTATTGCCAGGGAAATGATTGAAGCTCATGGCGGTAAAATATGGGCTGAAAGTGAAGAAGGGCATGGAACAACGGTTTTCTTCACATTACCACTTAATTTAGATGATTTTGACGAGGCAGGTGAGTGGGAATGAAATATATAGAACCAGTTAAATCAGTTGTTTTATTCCTACTCGTTGTGCTAAGTGTTGTTTTAACCTTTATGATTTGGACATACACGCCAGATTATAAATTTATTGAACAGACTGAAGGAAAAGAAATTTTAATCGGACCACAAAAAAAACCGGAGGATGTAATTCGTCCTTATAAAGCTATTTACCGTTTTGATAAAGAATTTACTGGAACCGTATCTAATGGTGCAATGGTAGATATTATGGAAGCGTTTCATGGGTGGAATATCCTAGATTTAATGCCCATGGACACTAATCTTAAGGCGGACACTGTAAACAATATGATTCGTTCTAATAATTGTATGACCGTCTTTTTCCCTGGTGAGATTCCTTACTCTGCCTTTAACACGATTTTTCAGTTCGCCGATAAGGAGCTACCTGAAACAACCTTCAATCGTATGATTATAGATTGGAGCAATTATAGTAGCAAATATTTACAGGTCTTTTTCATTAGTGGCAATAATGAATTATTAATGCGTTCACGTGTAAGTCTAGAAAATGCTAATCAATTTGTAAGAAATATTATTGAGCCAGCGAAAACATACAACACTTTTAAAGAAGTGGAGCGAGATGGCTTTACCTCACTATATATTGCAAATGATAAAATTGAATCTGCAAAATATACGTATTTTACCGAAGAGAAACCTGAATTATTTAAAAATGTGGTATTTACAAATCTAAACAATGTCGTGCGCACTGATGAAAGTGCGACTACTGAAAAATATCACGATGGCATGTCACGGATGGTGATTGATTCGAAGGTGAAATCATTAACCTATGTATATCCAGCTGCAGAAAGTAGTATAAGAATAGAGCCTTCTAAGCTCTTTACGGATAGCTTTGAATTTATCAATGAACACGGAGGTTTTACAGATGATTATCGCTTAGCCTCAACAAGTACAAGCAATAATCAATTGGATTATCAGCTATATATACATGGATTACCGATTTATAGTGATCAGGCTATAAACCGAATTACAACCGTGTGGGGAGATAATCGTATGTTCCGCTACAAACGTCCATACTTTTCTTTTGAGAAAGATATTCCATCTGAGAAAGAGATGAAGGAACTTCCATCAGGATCGGAAATCGTTGAAAAGATTAAAAAGCTAAATAACATTGCTTTATCAGATATAGATGATATTGTTGTGGGTTTCTATTTAACCTATGATCAAAGCACAATAGTGACATTAGAGCCATGCTGGTTTGTTATTCGTAATGGTATATCGACAAAACTGACGCCTGAAATATTAGGGGGTGTCAAAAATGGATTGGAATAGAACAAAGTCTATTTTTATATTCGTTTTTTTAATCTTAAATATCTTTTTGTATTGGTTATATTTAAATCGCTATAATGAAGCGCAGAGCGTAGAAATACTAGGTGAAAAAACGATAGAAGCCCGTTTGAAAGATGATAATATTACGTATGGACCACTGCCGAATAGTAATGAATCAGCTTCTTACATTACAGGAAAAGTGCATAATTTTAAAAATATTGTTAACGATGATAATCAGCGAGTAAGTTTCACTGATGAGAAACATGCACATATACGTGTTAATTTTATTAACCCTGTGAAATTACGAAATATAAGTGATGATGCAAGCTTTACCGATTTTGTCCATACAAACGTTAAAGATGGAGATTCATATGCATTATGGAAGGTAGATCGTGAGGAACGAGTCGCAATTTTCTTCCAAAAGAAAAATAATCGAATGTTCTATTATAATGATAGTGCCTTATTAAAAGTACAGTGGAATTTAGAAAACGAAGTGACAATGTATGAGCAGACAATGATTGATAATATCGAAGAGATGGAGCAACAGGAAACGGTCATACCACCACTTCAAATTTTCCAGACACTTTATAATAAAGGGCTATTAAAATCAGAATCGCGTATTAAACATGTGAAGTTAGGTTACTCGACATTTAGTAATTTAACGCAAACGCAAGTGTTGATACCAACATGGGAAGTACAAGTGGAATTACCGGACGGAGAAATAGAAGAGTACTTCGTGGATGCTATTGATGGAAAAATTATTGAAATCCAAGGAGATAAGCAAAAGGCTGAAGAGGAAGACTGGGGAGTTGAATAATGCGGTTTAGTGTTTTAGCAAGTGGCAGTACAGGAAATTCGATTTATGTAGAGAATGACGAGCATGCATTTATTGTCGATGCGGGTCTTAGTGGCAAAAAGATGGAGCAACTATTTACAAAAGTCGACCGCAATATGAAACAGCTAAGTGGCATTTTCGTTACACATGAGCATAGTGATCATATTAAAGGAATAGGTGTATTGGCACGAAAATATAATGTACCTGTTTATGCTAACGCCAAAACGTGGCAGGCGATGGACGGGCTAGTTGGTGATATACCTTTAGAGCAACGTTTTGAATTTGAAATGGATACTGTCAAGCATTTTGGTTCATTGGCTGTTGAATCTTTTGCGGTATCACATGATGCAGCAGATCCAATGTTTTATAGCTTTCATGAAAATGGGCGTAAACTTGTTGTTATTACGGATACAGGCTATGTTAGTGACCGTATGAAAGGGATTATTCGTGGTGCTGATTCCTTTGTATTTGAAAGTAACCACGATGTGAATATGCTGCAAATGGGGCGTTACCCATGGTCTATAAAACGTCGTATTTTAAGTGATGTAGGGCATGTTTCAAATGAGGATGCAGCTATCGCAATGAGTGAAGTAGTATTTGAAAAGCCAACAAATATATATTTATCACATTTAAGTAAAGATAATAATATGAAAGAGCTTGCACGCATGAGTGTCACACAAACTTTGCAATCTTGCGGCATTATTGTCGGTGAGTATTTAAATTTATTTGATACAGATGCAGAAGAGCCGACGAAGTTAGTAACCGTTTAAATGATAAAATATCGAGGCTGTTCAATGACATTTATAGAAAATGCATTGAACAGCTATTTTTATGTCCATTTTATTTATTTTTCATCTGATTTTAATGTTTGAATTGTAATATTAGGGTAACAACTAGCAAATACTTAATAAACGAAAGGATGAGGTAAATGGGCTATTTTCAAGATGATGATAAAAATAATGATTTATTAAAAAATGATGAAATACAGAAGTCACCTCTTCAGGAGCGACTCGAACAAGAGGAGCGAGAAACGCAAGAGAAGCGTTATAAAAAGAAAGGCGGTGGCGGAGGTAAAGGTGGTTATTTATTTACCGGTTTTATCGGCGTTATCATAGGCGCTTTACTCGTTTGGCTCATGATGCCTGGACTGGTCAATCAAATGCCAGGTACAACAACAAGTAGCGCAAGTAATAAAAATGAAACAACCATTAATCAGGTTGCAACAGAAGTGACAACTGACGTTACAAAAGCAGTAGATAAGGCTTCAGGGGCTGTTGTAGGGATTACAAATATTCAAGAAGTGACAACTGGCGGATTCTGGAGTCCACGATCCTCATCAGAACAGCCTGCGGGAAGCGGTTCAGGTGTTATTTACAAAGTTGCAGGTGATAAAGCGTTTATCGTGACAAATAACCATGTTATTCAAGATGCAAAGCAGTTAGAAGTTACAATGCCTGATGGAACGAAAGAAGTAGCACAAATAGTTGGTCACGATGTTTGGACAGACTTAGCGGTCATTTCAATTAGCTCTAAAGATGTTAAGACAGTAGCGACATTTGGTAACTCAGATGTATTAAAACAAGGTGAAACAGTAATTGCAATTGGTAATCCACTTGGCTTAGAATTCTATGGCTCTGTTACTACAGGTGTTGTTTCTGGTAAGGATCGTTCTGTACCAGTTGACATAAACGGTGATGGTACTATAGATTGGCAGCAAGAAGTATTACAAACAGACGCAGCTATCAATCCTGGTAATAGTGGGGGTGCACTTGTAAACCTTGCTGGTGAATTAGTCGGCATTAACTCCATGAAAATTGCAAAATCCTCTGTTGAGGGTTTAGGCTTCTCAATTCCGATTAACTCAGCAATTCCAATTATTGAGGAATTAGAGAAAAATGGTGAAATGAAGCGTCCAACAATGGGTATTTCATTAGTAGACTTAACGGATGTTCCGTCATTCTACCAACAAGAAACGTTAAAATTACCAAGAGACGTAACAACAGGTGTTGTTATTACAGATGTTGTATCGAACTCTCCAGCTTCAAAAGCAGGCGTTAAACAATACGATGTTATTGTTGAAATGGATGGCCAAAAAATCGAAACAGCAATTGATTTACGCAAACATTTATATAACCACAAAAAAATTGGTGATAAATTAACAATAAAAGTATACCGCCAAGGTAAATTAGTGGATCTATCACTAACATTAACAAATAGCGATTCTTTGTAAATTAAAAATCAGTGGGGATGTTAGGGTCCCCACTGATTTTTTGTTTGTTGAATCAATGATAGTAAGGTGTCATATTAAAGTATAGCTCTTCAGCAAAACTTTTGCTTAAGCTTGGTGAGTAGTGAGAACGAGTAACCTCTGAGTTGAAATTCACCTCGCCGCAACGTTCACTGAATAAATGATTTAGAAAATATTGTGGATAACTAGAAAATTGTGAATAATAACATATACAGTGCGAGTTGCGGTAGAAAGCCTATTCTTCCATACTCGCCTGACCTTTGTTACAATGGATTGTGGATAACATAGACTGAATTGTGAATAAGTTTGTGGAAATTTCGGAAAATAAGAAGAGGTGCAAAAATGGAAAAATACAGCTGTGAAAACCATATAGAACACGCTTTAGACATGTTTGTGGCTGAGCAAAAAGAGTTCCCAATTATGGATAAAATCGAAGAGGATGAAAAGTTATCCACAAAATGTAGCTACTGTGAACGACCTGCAGAATATCTTGTATCAAGTAAATAACTTTACACAAGATATAGGAATCACTTGTGGATATGTTGATAACTTTTGTGGATAATTTGTTTGTAAATGAAATGTAAAGGTGGATAACGTGTGAATATAACGATTGTATCAGTCGGAAAACTAAAAGAAAAGTATTTAAAAATGGGAATAGATGAATACGTAAAACGCCTCGGTGGCTACGCAAAAATGGATTTAATCGAAGTACCAGATGAAAAAGCGCCCGAGCAGCTAAGCGAAGCAGAGATGGAAATTGTAAAGAAAAAAGAGGGTGAACGTATTCTATCTAAAATCAACCCAGATACATACGTTATCGCCTTAGCCATTAATGGCAAAATGAAAACCTCTGAACAAATGGCGGCAGATCTTGAATCCCTTATGACCTACGGCAAAAGTAAAATCGCATTCGTCATCGGTGGCTCCCTTGGTTTACACGACGATGTGTTGAAACGTGCTGATGAGAAACAATCCTTTGGAAAAATGACATTACCGCATCAGCTAATGAAGCTTGTTTTGGTGGAGCAGATTTATAGAAGTTTTAGAATTATGAAGGGCGAACCGTATCATAAATAAGTGCGGTTATAAAAAAAGCTATCTAGAACGTTGACATATCAACGTTCTAGATAGTTTTTTATTTTATAGATGATTTTCTTTTTTCCAATCACGATATTTCCACGATTCTAAAATTAATCCAACAAAAACCACTGATAATGTGGGAACTATATAGTGTTTTGGAGGACCTATTATTTCGGAAAAACGGACTGATTTTTACTTACTCTTAAATTAGGTAAATATAATTTAATTGATGATAAATCTCTAGGATATGCAGCAGCTACGCTGGTTGTACCAACAGCTCTCGCTTTTACTTATGACCAAACTGAAGGAGTAGTATACAAATAATTTAAAAAGTGACTATGAATGACGATAAGATGGGTATTGAGGACATTGTAAGGAAATATCATAATTTAGATTCAAAAGAAGTAATTAATAATCAAAGTTAAATAGAAGGTGTAATGAAAATGGGTTTTCCCTTGATTGGAAGAAAAAAAATATTAAATACCAGGAGGACAACTAAGCGCTCTAAAAAAGCGAATTCTAGAAGTTTAGTATTTACGAGCTCGTTATTTCTCTCCGCTCTCATAATTATCGTTATCGGATTAATGATTTCCCTGTCCATCCGCGAACAACGTGGGGCGTACTTTCGCCAATTTGATGAATATGGAAAAGTATTTAAATCCATAACTCAACAAAATGAACCTCTTGTTGCCGAAGCAACGAAGACAATTCTTGAGCATCAACCATTGGAGGGAAAACCATTCGAGGAACTCCCCAATATTTTGAATTCTATGAAATCCAATCATATGGTAGTGGATGTCTATTTATTAACACCGGACATTATCAAGAAGGATGGCAAAGAATACTTATATAACTCAGAATATGGTCGGGATCCAGTTGAATATGCTGAAGAGTTAGGTACGTTATATGAATTAGATTCGGAATTTCTTAAAAGTTACGAAGATACAATGAGAAACGGTAGCACCTTAACTGATGTTTACACTGATGAAGGTGGAACTTTCATCTCGTATTTAGCGCCGATTAATGACGGAAGCGGGAAACCAGTTGCGTTGCTCGGTGTCGATTTCGATTATGGGATTGTTAAAAAGGAACTCCAACGAATTCTATGGACGAATATCACGGTTGGTATTTTTTTTGTACTTATGTTAATCGCGTTGGTTGTATTCATTCTTCGTAAAATGTTGCGTCCGCTTGCACGTTTAGCTGAAGTGTCTGAACATGCATCGAAAGGCGATTTAACCGTTGAAATTCCTGTACTGAACCATAATGAGATTGGTAAGGCTGCAAGTTCAGTTAATCAGATGATTAGCGGACTTAGGATATTGACCCATAACATACAAAATTCTTCGAATGAAGTTGCAGTATCTTCTTCTCAATTACAAGAAAGCGCTGCCCAGACCGAAGCAGCTACGCAAGAAATCACAGGTGCCATTCAAAACATTGCTGTTGGTCTCGATGAACAACTTCGTCATACTAATGAGTGTCAACAATCAATGAAGGAAATGGGAGTGGGTATTCATAGAATCGTAGATGCATCCTCTGTCGTCTCAGAATTGGCTTCGGTTACAGCAGATAGCGCAAATGCAGGAATGAAGGATATAGAAACAACAGTTGCTCAAATGAGCACAATTGAACAAAACTTGAAAACATCGGTCGAAGCAATCCATGGACTGAAGAAATTAAGCGATCAAGTTAGTGAAATGGTTACATTAATAGGTAGCATTGCTAATCAGACCAATTTGCTTGCACTTAACGCATCGATTGAGGCATCGCGTGCAGGTGAGCATGGTAAAGGTTTTGCCGTTGTGGCTCAAGAAATTCGTATACTCGCTGAACGGTCTAAAACCTCTTCGGAGAAAATAACTGACATACTCCAAGGTATCAGCGATCACACGAGTAAAACAGTGGTTTCTTTGGATAAATCAATGACAGAAGCCCAGGCAGGTACACACATTGCGAATAAGGCAGGGCAAACATTTAGTTCGATCGTGGAGTCGATTCAGAAAGTGTCTGATCAGATTGATGAAGTATCTGCAGCTTCGGAACAACTGTTATCAGGAAGTGAGTTAGTTGCGGCTTCACTAACAGTGCTGGAGGGTATCGCAAATTCATCTTCAGCCGACTCCGCTCACGTCGCCGCCTCATCAGAAGAACAACTTGCAGCCATGCAAGAGGTAGCCAGTTTTGCAGCTATGCTTTATGGGCTGGCGGATGAATTGAAACAGAGTGTTGACCGTTTCCGTGTAAAGTAGGTTACTGGTTAAAACCGCACTTACATTAGTTACGGAGAACCGTATCATAAGTAAGTGCGGTTTATGAAAAGAACCACCTAAAACGTTGGAGTGTCAGCGTTTTGGTGGTTTTCATTTATACAAATTAAATAATGTCAGTTTTAATAAATGAGGGTAGTAACATTTTCTAATATTGAATAGTGATTTTCGCTAGAGATAAAGATCTTATATACTAGGAAAGTATAATATAAACGAAAAAATAAGCTGTATAGAAAGTTAAATTTTAATAACTTCTGTACAGCTTATTTTTTTAATTAATATGCCTTAAAGCATTCGTCTCACTCTATGAACACTCTAAAAAAATTGATCATGTATGCCTTAAATTTGCATGGGGCATAAACATAATCAAGAGGCATAGTAAGAACTATTATCGTTAACTTTTTATAGCTAGGCCACTAAAAGAAATCGGTCCAACAATGTTTGCTTGTGCGTTGGGTGTAATATTCTCAGCAAAAACTTGATAGAAGTTAGCGCCAGCTATTAAATTGGAATCAATAGCTTGGAAGGTAAAGATGTAATTTTGTTCTGAATCAGCTGATTCTACTCCATCTTGCGTATTATAGATCTCTTTCCCGTTACGGAAGACTCTAAATACAATTTGGGAAATATCAGTAACTCCTGCCACGCCGATGCTTGCAAGCAGTTCAACATTATTGTTTCTTGAAGCGGTGCCTGGAATGTTTATTTGAATCGAAGCTAAAAGAATTTTAAATGGTGCCTGCGGGATTGGAAAAGCAGTTTCTGGGTTAAACGTATTTAGAGGTTCAGTTGCTTGGTAATCAAGAATTTGTACCATTTAATCACCTCCTTTTGCTAGGATACTATAAGATATGTTCTATATTAGAGTTGGATTGTGTAGTAAACTAAGCTGTGTTATTTTTTAAACTTCGTCTAGTGAACTGTTCTAGTTTTTAATGGAATTATGAGCTTTCAAAGTAAAATCATTTTAGAATTTATGATCTTTAGTTTGAAGTAATAAAATAGGTGAAAAGGTATGTAAACATAGTTGTTTTGCATACCTTCTAAGATGAGATGGAATAAAGAATGGGTTTAAATTGGAGGTAGCTCTTTTTTTTGCATTGAAATGAGCCACATAAAATCATCTTCAATAATAATTTGAAGATCTTGACCGAGGCTAATTAATTTCTCCGCTTTTAATTGTTTCGTACTTATACCGCGACGTTTGTCCCCGAGAATAACGAAGTCTGTATCTTGTGTCACAGTCCCTTGCATAATCCCTCCACAAGATCGTACTCTTTTCGCAGCTTCTGAACGTGTCATCGTGGAAAGGGTCCCTGTAAAAACGATTTGTTTATTATAAAACGGATGCATCAAGCACTCGGATGGATCAGAAAGTAAGATGATTTCTGTGTTGTCCTTATTGTTGTTCATGTTGGTTCTCCTTGATGATTTCAACCTAAATGATAGGTGAGCTTGATTATAATTTGTATAATGACAGGAATAGTACTGTACATCAAAACTAGTCATGGAGAATCGTATCATATGTCAAGGTGATTGGCAGATGTAATGGATACACGATAGAGGAATTGTTACTTGAAGTACCGTATCGGAAAAAGTGCAATTTACACTTGCGTATTAAAAGGATTATTAAAGGAGAGCGCGTATATTTGACGGTCACCTTTCTTCTTAAACTTGCACTTCACTCATGAATGCATGAGTATTATCTTCTGTATCTTTAAAAAATACCATCCATGTTTCTGTTTGTCCCATTTTTGCTACAACATGTGGTTCATCGATAAACGTAACATTTTTATTTACTAAATCCTCATATGTCATGCTCAAATTTTCAACTTGAAAATAAATAATTGAACTTGAATAAATAAATTCGTCTTTTTCTGGCAAGGTTAACAAAAGACGTAATCCATTACAATCAAAGAATGCCATGCTGTCAGTATTAAATAAAAGTGAAAGCCCTAGTTTTTCTTTATAAAAATGTATGGCTCGATCTAACTCTTTAACTGGGATTCCGATTTGTCCGACGCTTTGAATACTCTTCATTTCCAATGACATTATCCTCTTTCAAATATGGATTTATCTTAAGAAAATACTATTAAATTTAGTATATCTTATCCAAAATCAACTGCAATGGATAAAGTATTTATAGAAAAATCTGACCGTGCTGAAGTATAAAAATTAAATGTTTATTGTGATTTTTAATTTAAAAGTACGCTAATAAATGGGGGAGTATTCATTAGCTTTTCCGTACATATTTTCTGCACATTTTCCAATACTATATCTAAATTATTTATATTAAATTGGCAAGAAGGGAAGATGAAAAATTGGCTAAGCACTCAGATATGAGCTGGAAACAAGATCATCCAAGCACTTTGTTTGGGAACTCTGTCCAAAAGGCAGAGCGTTTGTTGAAGCATGCAAAGTCACATCCGGAGGAAATAGCGATTGAGCATGCTTTCAATCAAATCGAACATGCAGAAAATGCATTCATGAATGCACAGCAATTTGGTGAGCATTTGGATACAGTTCAGCAAAATAAAGAATACTTAGAGCAAATCAAGCAGCAATTACACGAAATGCAAGGCAAGCAGTAGACAGAAGATATAAAAAAAATACAATTAAGCGGCTTAGCCTAAAAGGACTTGAGCCGCTTAATTGTATTCCTTTTGCTTGTAGTAACTTTACTTTTAGTCGATTATAGCGCTATGTTGCATAGAAGAGGAAACATAACGTTTTCTTTTCCGATGGATCCTGGGCTGTGATCCGACGAATTGGAATACATGCTCTCCAAAAAATTGTAGTGACTGACACCTTTCCTGGGAAATATTTTCAGTGTTTTTTTACATTTAATTTAGTTTTTGTATCATTACAAGTAAAAACGTATGCCATATAAGTTGATTGGAGTGGAGCTGGCGACTCCATGGGGATTAGCGATATAGATGAACGAAGGCTAAAACCATCACATCCTGTAATAACTCCTTCGTGACCAACCTCGTGTTGGCCCGAGACCCCTGGAGCGAGCCTCGCAAATTCGGACGCCCCCAGGAACGGAAATCAACCCTTATGATGACGAACTTATTCTTAACACCAAACAATTACTGTATACGGTGTTGTTTGTGCAGGAATACTCCTTGTAGTAGGACCGTAAATCACAATTAAGTTTCGATTTGCCGGGCTTTTTGAAAAAGGTTGCCCATTCTTAAGCAAGATAAGTGTATAAGCAGAAAGATTTAGTTGTAATTGACCATCACTACTCACTAATTGATTATTAAAAAAGTCGACTTTGACATTTTGAAAGTTATTTTCCTTTACGATGACGAGGGCTCGATATTGAGGTGGATATATCAAAGGAACAGGTGCACTCCCATCATAATATCCAGTAATCAAATCACCAATTGTTACAATTTCTTGGTTTACAAAATAAGTAGAAGGTGAGACGACAAAATTGATAATGCCCTGAGTACTATCTTCTACCGTCATAAGCTTATAACAGCCTTCCTTTTCCCCATTTTGCCCGATCGGAAAATCATCAATCTGAGTAACGACCCCACGAAATGATTTAAAGTTTACCATTGCTATTCCTTTCTGTATTAAAATCAAAAATTGGTGAAACAAGCTAAAAGAAAACCAACTTTATAATAAGCAGCGTCATTTTAATTTATGTAACATTCCCAATTTGGGTGACAGAATGATTTTATGATCAAAAGGTTAGGTTTCTATATTACATGAATCAATATATACTTAATTTGCAAACTATAAATTCAGAGGAGGGGAGATTATTGAAGTGGATTTCTAAAAATAAGAAGCCCCTTTTACTATTCATCATTATTATTATTTTTATTGCTGGTATACTCGATATCAAATATGAAGGATTATTCTTTCAACTATTACCAGGATCTATTCAAAACTATTTAGCTGATATTTTTAAATAAGTAGGATTAGGAGAAAGAGACTGAGCTATTCATAGTTGAAATTGGGTTTATGACTTAATTAGTAATTTAGCTCTAGAAGAATGATGACTGCTCTTCTGATTTGAATCTGTTGACATGGAGTTAACTCCATCTTTTAAAGTGAAAGTAATAAAAGGTTGGGGTGATGTAAATGGATGTTATTGTTTATGTATTGATAGGGGTATACGCATTATTAACAGGGATTGCAGGCTTGCATCAATGGAAAGAGAATGGCTTTCAAATACGAGCATTCTTATTTGTGGTCATATCTATCAGTATTGTTGTAACAATATTTTTACCAAACAAAGCTCTAGTACTGATGTTATTAATTTTAGAATTTGTGTTGTTACATGTATTAACAGTTGCGGAAGGGCTATTAACAAATAAACAGCTAAGATACAGTCACCATATCGTTCGTTTCATATTCCATTGTATACTACTATTATTGGTTTATAAATTTATAATGTAGTAGGTGATGATCATAAAAATTGGCGAATTTGCTACATGTACGGATCTTAGTAAAGATACGATCCGTTATTACGAAAAAATGGGTTTATTACATCCGGAAATGAAAAACAAACACCGTGAGTATAACGAGGAACATATTGAAATCATTAGTGCAATTCGTAAACTAAAGCAATGTGGTTTTTCACTTCAAGAAATTAAAATGCTTTTTGAATGGTCGCAAAATACGGATGAAAATGATGAATTGACAGAAGCGGAAATCCAAAACGTTCAACAGTTGAAAATATTATTTCAAAATAAGTATAAACAGATGATTCAAAGAGAAAATGAGATTAAACAAATAAAGCAAGTCTTGCTACGTGTTGATCATAAAATCGAGCAGCTGCTAGAAAAAAGTAAAGGTTAGTTGGGTGTCATTTTAGACAATTATCTAATTAAGAAAACAAAGGAAACATCATAAAAAAGATAATATTTCATAATTTAACACAGCTAATAGGCTGTGTTTTTTTTATAAAAAATAAAAGGTTTTCTTCAAAAAATCTTGAATATATTGTGGTATTCCAAAGTCTGATTTTTAAGAAGGGTGATGTTTATGGAAGAGTGGAAAATGGCACTTGAAGAGTTTTTAAAAGATTGGAAGAATCGACATGATGTTGTAGGGGCACTCGTATGTGGGAGCTATATAACGGGAGATCCTTCAAAGCGTTCTGATATAGATGTACATATTATTTTATCTGAAGATGTTGATTGGCGAGAGCGAGGGAATAGGGTTATGAATGGTTTTCTTATAGAATATTTCGCTAATCCACCAAAACAAATTCGCAAATACTTTCAACAAGATTTTCAAAACCAAAGAACAATGTCCATGGTTCAATTTATTACAGGAAAGATTTTATTTGATAACACGGGCATACTTAATGAATTAAAAATCGAAGCGGAACATTGGCTAAACAAAGATTATGAAGACCTAAATAAAACAGTTTTAGAAATAAAAAAATATTCACTCTGGGATTCACTAGATAATTTAAAGGATTGTTTTGAACAACAAAGAGTAGATTTCCCCTTTGTATATTTTAATTCATTAGCTAATTTATTTTCTGAGTACTGTCAGTTTCTAAGATTAGAAAGCATTCCATACTACCAAGTACATTCTTATCTTATAGAGCCAACATATATTAAAAAATATTTAAAAAATGTTTTTCCTGATTCAATATTTAAAGAAATGTTTTTAAAAGCATTATTAGAAGTGGACAAACAAAAGATGGTGGAGGCATATGAACTGTTAGTAAACCATGTATTTCATCAGATGGGTGGTTTCAAAATAGACGGCTGGAAAATAAAAAGCACTGTCGAAAAATAGGATGAGATTTGATTTTTTGGTTAGAATAAAACAGAAATAACACTAGTAAATATTAAGAATATTCGTTATATTTTTATATGTAGTGGAGCTGGTGCAAAAACAAGACTGGTTCCATATTTTTATGTTATTATATAGATATAATATTAAAAGATCCGCATTATTATATGAAAACGCTAGCCAATTTTAGGTCAATTATTCCATAAAACTTACATGAAGGTTGGGTTTCTTTGCGGTGGAATAGGAGGTTTTTCTCTTGATTTATTAAGGGGAAGGCTCGAAAAAAGCACATAACTCTCATATAGATAGTTGATATTTTAATCTTTATGTAATTATGATACACTGCAATAAGGTAATAATTGATACAGAAAAGGTGTACGCCTAGGTTACTCCATGGCTTACTGAGATATCTAAGCAGGAGAGCTATACATCCTTTCTGCAAATCTTAATATATAAGGAAGGTAAAAATGAGTAACAGACAAATTAAATCAGATGTTATCTTAATTGGTGCCGGAATCATGAGTGCGACTTTGGGGACAATGCTCAAAGAATTAGCACCAGATTGGAAAATTACAGTATTTGAGTCGCTCGATAAAGCTGGTGAAGAAAGTTCTCACGAATTAAATAATGCGGGAACTGGACATGCTGCACTTTGTGAGCTTAACTACACTTCAGAGAAAAAAGACGGATCAATCGATATTAGCAAAGCGATTAACGTTAATGAACAGTTCCATGTTTCAAGACAGTTCTGGTCTTATCTAGTGAACAATAAACTGATCAATAATCCACAAGACTTTATTATGCCTTTACCTCATATGAGTTTAGTACAAGGGAAAGACAATGTAGAGTTTCTAAAAAAACGTCATGAAACGATGACAAAAAATCCTTTATTCCAAGGTATGGAATTTTCTGATGATCCAGAAAAACTAAAGGAATGGATTCCTCTTATTATGCAAGATCGTCCAGCAGATGAAGCTATTGCTGCGACAAAAATTGATACTGGTACAGACGTTAACTTTGGTGCATTAACACGTATGTTATTCGACCACCTAAAAAATAAAGACGTTGACATCAACTATAACCATAGTGTTGAAAGCATGAAACGTACTAGCGATGGTTCATGGGAAGTACGAGTGCACGACAAAAAAGGCTGTAAAATGGAATACCATACAGCAAAATTTGTTTTCCTTGGAGCTGGTGGAGGAAGCCTAGAATTACTACAAAAATCAGGTATTCCTGAAGGGAAACATATCGGTGGATTCCCAATCAGTGGATTATTCCTAGTATGTAAAAACCAAGAAGTTGCTGAGCAACATCATGCGAAAGTATACGGAAAAGCTAAAGTTGGTGCTCCACCAATGTCTGTTCCGCATCTTGATACACGCTATATTGATAACAAAAAATCATTACTATTTGGACCGTTTGCAGGTTTCTCACCTAAGTTCTTAAAAACAGGTTCAAATATGGATTTATTTGCTTCTGTAAAACCGCATAATATTACAACGTTATTAGCGGCAGGGGTTAAAGAAATGGGCTTAACAAAATATTTAATCCAACAACTTATGTTATCTAAAGAACAACGTATGGAAGAGCTACGTGATTTCATCCCAAATGCTAAGAGCGATGATTGGGATATTATTGTAGCTGGTCAACGTGTACAAGTTATTAAAGATACTGAAGCTGGTGGTAAAGGAACACTTCAATTTGGTACAGAAGTTGTAAGTGCTTCTGATGGCTCAATCGCTGCATTACTTGGAGCTTCTCCAGGTGCTTCTACTGCTGTTCACGTTATGCTTGAGGTAATCAATAAATGCTTCCCTCAACATGTTAACGAATGGGAATCAAAAATTAAAGAAATGATCCCATCATACGGCAAGTCATTAGCAGAAAACCCAGAGCTTCTTAAAGAAATTAACGAAGCAACAGACGAAGCGCTTCGTTTAAAATAAAATAGGATGTAGAAACAAAGAATGTAAATGATTTGTTTCTACAAAATACAATAGGACCTTCAATTTTAATTTTAGATTGAAGGTTCTATTTTTTTATTTCAACATCTTTAAGGAAGAGTATTTTGTGAAAAATTAGCCTCTATTAAAACGTGGAGTGATTTCATAGCGTATGCTTTAACGATTCTCATATCCTTTTGATAACAAGTTGTACCAGGAATATTTAATATATTATCTAATATATTTAAATAGGCATTAATTAATGACAAAATCGCAATAATTTATGAAACAAATATTTATAAATCAAAATAAATGATTAGAAGCACACCTCTTACTAGCAAATAAAAGGTGTGCTTCTAATTTTAAAATTTAAGCTTGGAATTACAAAATTGGATAGAGCGTTTGATATACATTGAACAAAAGAATAGCAACAAAGAAACCAAGAGTGCTAGCGGAATGCTGAACACGATTGGAAGCTCTACACCATACCAAATGCTCATTTGTATTTGTTCCAAGCCGAATGTTCGTAAAATGCCGGCTACTATTGATAGTAATGCACTGAAGACCAGCCCTGCATAGAGGATAGATAGTACGAGAAGGGCTAATGAGCAAAAAAAGCCTTGAATGATTTTTATGAATGTCATTCGTTTTCCCTCCGTATAATTTGTTGCACCTTGGCGTTTTTAGCAATCGAATAGCTTTTTGTATAATAAAGTGTTTGTATATGACAATTATCGCCTATTGCTACAATATCTCCGTCAACAATTTCTGCATCTGTATAGGACAGATGTATTTGTTCACCTTTAATACATGTACAATTCAACTTTTTCTGTAGAAAAGAAATAGATAACGTATCTTTTTCTACATGTATCACATCTGCAATAAGCTTTCCAATTTTATTTCCACCAGACATTTTTAAGTGAAAATGTTTAGCCTCTATTTCATTTGCTTTAACAAAACCGACTGCATGAAACTGTTCTACTTGTAAGTTTTGTTCAATGCCCAACTTTCCAGAACTATTCAATTTTGTTACTCGCCCATTGCACATATTTAAGCTCCCCGCACTTTTCACCTCATTAATTTCACAAAAATCTTTTATAGAGCATGATCCCGTATTATTTAAAATCTGTGCTTCAACGAGGGAATGAAAAGAACTATGACCATGAGTGGAGATTTTTTTTACGCGTATTTCCTGATGTAAAGCAACAGATCCACGGATATTTAATTGCTCACAGTCTGCTACTAAGTCTTTAATAGAACCGTTAGTAAGGGTTACTGTACGTAGTTTTTGAATCAAGGATAACCACCTCATTTTAATTTAATTAATATATATTTTAATTACTAAAATATATATTAATTAAATTATATATTGCTTTGTTTTGTCAAGAACAAAAAAGTGCTACGAGGGTTTTTTATGGATTTTTTAGGCAATAAAAAAAGGATTTCAATAACATGAAATCCTAAAAAATTTTATTCATTAACTGATTAACTTCACGCAATATGTTTGCCATGTCTATCAGCTTTTCCTGTGGAAACTTTAAAAATAAATCTTGAACCTTTAATTCACCGCTATTAGTTAACGCCATTTTTACAACACGACGATCTTCTTGTTCTCTAATCCGTTCTACAAGTTCTAATTTCTCAAGTTTATCGCACATCGATGTAACGGCTCCTGGTGTCACACTAAAGAACTCAGCAATTTCAGTTGCCTTCATACCATTATTACTCTTTAGTTGAAGTAGGAGGATCAGTTGGTTTTGCGACAATGTTTCTCCCTCGGATAAGAGATTTACAAACTTTTTTGATTTCTGTTGTATTTCAAGCATTTCTCTCATAATCGTTTCCACATTGTGCAATTGTTCTTTTTTTGACATAGTATCACAGCCCGTTAAAATATTTAATAACTAAATTATATAGTAAATAAATAATGTGAGCTACAGCAATCGTTGCTAATGACTATATCGATAACTTCGAGTGCTGTTGTACTAAAGGTTTATTATATTAATGATATTAACGAGAAGAGTGGATTACCACCATAACGTGTGGTTGATTTCTGTTCTTGCTGGGACCTTTCCCCTGTGGACATGAAGTTTAATCGGAATTTTCAGACCCTTTTAGGGAGAGTTGTTGAATTGTATATTTTTCTTTTATAAACATAAAAGTACATGCTAAGTGGCCACCATAGAACGATAAAGATTGGATAGATCGCCCATATCACGCCTGGTGAAGAAACAATATTTACTGTAATAAAAAAGATACTAATAAGAATTGTAGCGGTAACAGAGAAGGCTACAAACGTTTTTCTTTGTGCGTGATATAAAGCTAAAGGCCACCAAATGACTAAAAATGATGGATAGATTGCCCAAGGGTATGGATGCGATAAAATAATATTTAATAAGGAGTAATAAATAATGGTACTTGCACAGCCTATTAGTGCAATTTTTAATGTTTTTGCTTTTTCCTCTAAATACATTAGAATAGGCCACCAGATAATTGGATAAACCGCATATATGAACCATATATAATCTGGTGAGTATAAATAATTTTCAATGATTAGAAAAGCAATGATCATGGCGCTGCAAACAAGAGAATATTGTTTATACATTCTTTTAGACATGAAAAATAAAGTTATAGGCCATAGTAAAATTAGAAAGCACGGGTACATAAACCAAATCGTCTGAGGTGAAGTCGTAAAATTGACGATTCCTAAAAAAATCATTGTCATCAAACTACCAACAATCGAAAAGCTAATAAAGTTCTTCATGTTTTATTCCCTCCATTTCTTACGTGACCAAACGAAGTACATAGTTAATGGCCACCATAATATTGCGAAGATTGGATAGATTGCCCAAATTATATTGGGTGTATAGTAAAGATTAATAAAAATAAAAAATACAATAATTAAGCCACTACCCCATATAGAGAATTCTAAATTTAATTTAGACATGTTTTTCTTTTCGGGCTCCTTAACACCTAATTCCTTTTTTAAATCCTCGATATCCCCAAACTCCACGATGGCTTTGTTGATGGCATCCTCTTGTTCTTTCCCTTGCTCCATTAAATAAAATACTTTTTCTTCAAGGTTTTGAATAATTTCTTGTTTCACCATCTCTGTTTCTTTATTACGAGGAATGTCTTTAAAAAGCTCATCAATATGATTTTTTATCTTTTTCATTCTAAGCCCTCCATAAATAAGTCGATAATTTCTTTTACTTCCGACCACTCTTTTACTAGCTCATTTAAATAAGCTTTACCTAACGGGGTAATACGGTAATACTTTCTTTTGCCTCCGTGGGAAACATCACCATAATAGGCTTCAATAATTTCCTTTTTCTCAAGACGTTGAAAAACTGCGTATAAAGTTGCTTCTTTAATTTGAAATCGATTATTTGTGCGGATACTTATTTCCTGAGAAATTTCATAACCATAACGGTCTTTCTCTAAAATTAACCTTAAAATAATGGAATCCAAGTGTCCGCGGATGATGTCACTTCGAACCATAAGTCACCTACTTAATTTTTATTGCTCTATCTGTTAGAGTAATATTAGCAAACATTACTCTGCCTGTCAAAGTAATTTTTCCAAATACGTCCAGATTTTCACCGAAGTGTAATTATTAAAGGTCAAAAAATCCCCTTTTACATCAGAAGTAAAAGGGGATTGGGGTTATTTATTTAGCATTGAACGGCTGTTTTTATTACATATACAATGCTGCAAGGAATATACCTAATGTTTCTTCATAGATGTCGTCGAATTGACTAAGCGGAAGTGGATTTGTACCACTACCTAATTCAACTGTAAAGCCAGGTCTACGCCAATCCTGAATAAACCAATCTTTATAGCCTGCATAACTGCCAGCTGAATGAATAGGCTCGTAGCCACTGACGCGGCTAAACTCATTAACAAGAATTTCTGACTCTGGTGGTTCGAGATTTTTAAAACCCCAATAAATCACTCTGCCTTGTGTATGAAACGCAAGAACTCTAGCAAAATCGCGTTTCTTTGTTAAGTCAGCCATAGCAATGGCCTCAGGCTCGGACAAAGGCCGTTGTCCGCCAAAATCTCTTGGCCCAGGTATTTTTGGATTTCGCGCACGTTCGAGTTCCCATTCTGCAGGAAACTGATCGTTCAAATCGACACCATTTATATTAGCCTTCCAACCTGAGAAATCGGTGCTATCGTTATTCATCGTAAGAAGCTTATTTCTTAATACTTCGTCATTAGGTGGCCCTTGTAATACTAAATCAACACCATCGGGATTGACCATCGGAACTATAGATAGGATTGTTTGCTGGTAAAGTGGTAATGAAGATAAACCTCGAATTGTACTTTGATTGGTGAGAGAGAGTAGATAGTCGTTAATAAAAGTTAAAATAATCGAAGTCGTAATCCATTCGTTCGCATGAAAGGAGCCGTTATAATGGACACGCTTAGTTCCGTTCCCGATGAGAAGCTCTGGGATTTCATGTTGTAAAACAGAATGTCCAATAGTAGAGCTTTGTAGAAATGGATAAGCATCGACAAGCTTTTTAATATCATTCATCATAATCGTGTAAGTATAATTTTGTTTCCCATTGACGAGCCTCCATGTAATTCGTTGGGGGATGCGGATTGTCTGTCCAATGTGTAATTGATTTGGATTAAGACCGGGGTTGACAAGCAAGATTGCTCCTAATGGCAGATTTCTGCTTTGGGCTATTTGCCAAAAACTATCTCCTTGTTTTACTTGATAATTGACTGTAACAAACCCTGGAATTCGAATGCGCTGTCCAACCGTTAAAAATTGAACATTAATATTTCGGTTCGAATCTTTAATTAGTTGAAGAGGTATTTTAAACACTTCACTGAAACGCCAAAGAGAATCCCCTGGTCTTACGTAAATGTCCACAATTATTCTCTCCTTAATTTAAAGTAGTTCAATATAAAATGTATATGAAAAAAATAGGGGACTTATTAACTTTAAATGAGTAGATTTTGTTAAGTATTTGTCGGAAAAGATGTTAATCGGCTTTGTCATATAAACTACTCCTCCGATACCGCGCAAGCTTGTTTTTATCCCTAGAGCTGTGACAATAATAATATCGTTCATTTTGCTTAATACGTTTACAAGCTTCAATATCGTCGATTCCGGCCATCATAATCTAAGAAAATCAAATCTACTGAATTTCTTGTAGGATTTGGTGCATCTAACTGTAAATAATCAAAAAGCTCATAGGCAGATGTTAGAGAAACACAGTTATCTTAACCTGCATATTTTCATACTTTTTCTAGATTGACCTGATTGCCACCTACAAGAAGAATGGTCATCATTATGTCCCTTATTTTGTTTGAAGTAGTGCAGATTCTTTATGAATGTATGAACGTTATTATTATACAAAATATTGGAGAATAACGGTATTTTAAGGAGAATGTAGATTATGAATAAGTAAAGAGCTAACAAGAAAGAGTCAGCTCTCGAAACGTATCGTTCTTTTCAAATTCTAGCTTTTTTAAAGCCATTATAAATATCAAATGCATTTGCAATGATGGCAATAGCAATGCTTACGAATAATATTCGGTCTATCGCAAACAAAATCTTAGCAGAGGTCGTTCCCGTAATTGCAGCAATATAAGGTACGGCTGGACTGTGTATAAGATCAGGGTGAATAGCCATCAGGATAAAAACAATGACTCCTGTACATTGAAGAAGTGCATTAGTTACGGCGATTAACATGGTCCATTGACCAGCTTTCAATTTCCATAATGTTAAAGCTACACTTAAAATGATACAACATAAAACGATTGGAGCGAAGGACAGTAAGACATCCTGATTGAATATAGGCATAACAAATTTCAACCCGCCTTTATTGTGAGAAGTATAAATTCCTAACAGGTGATTAGCATTGAAATAGGCAAAGGAGAAAATAGCAATGCCTAAGAAGCTTAAAATATTATCATTAAGTGAAATCGTTTTTTCTTTAGGGATTATTTTAACTTTTGCTAAATTATCCGGTGTCCATTCTTTTTTTATAAGGGGCATTCGAACGTTTTTTCCTTTAGATCGTTCGATGACAATGAAAGCAACTGTAATCCAGAACAGTGCGTAGATGATTACTGAAATAATATGGGAGATAGTGATTGAAATAGTTTTAATAATAGCAGTCAGGAGTGCACCTTCTCCGTTATAGAGCACAATACTTTCTATCATCTGTACAATAATTGTAAGTAAAATTGCCCAAGGAATAACTAATTTTATTGTCCTAATATAAGTGTCAAACACTTCTGGACCAATAAAAAATCGTGGCGTTTTTTGATAGCTTGCTGCAACTTCTACAGGATTACCGAGTTTTTTAAGAACTTCCTTTATAGCTGATTCTGAGTAATCTTCAGATAACATATCTTCAATAGTAGATTTTAGTTCTAGACGGGTTTTATCACGCTTATCCTTGCTTATCCTTTTAGTTACTTCATGAATATATGCATCAATCAGAGTCACTCTTTCCGTCTCCCTTCAATAATTCAATCCATTCCTTTTTAGTTAAGTCATATGTGTGCGCAACACATCGTATTTCCGGCACTTTCTGATGCCCTAATCAACGAGCTAACGACAGTAATGTATTTTAGCTACTACCAACGTGCTTGAGAAGCTGAATAAGGGTGTAGCTATAAAACATTGTATGCAAAAACAACAAGCACGAAATGTTCCGCCCCATGCTTCCTTTCTGTAAATAAGGAGCCCACCGAGTCTTATTTGTATGTGGTAATATATGTTATTATCGAGGATTGAAATTCATGTGAAAAAAATTATGAAAAGAGCTTGCCTTAAAATAATTTAGTGTGGGATGGGGATGTATATGAAAGTCGTTGAAAAATTATTGTAGGAAGAGGAAGAGGATTTTATACATTTTGTTAATATTGTGGAGGGTGCTTATCCAGGAAGGATAGGCAGTTTACAACCAACAAAAGAGCAGTTAAAAGCGCTTTTTATGCACAATCAAAACAATGACGCAGCTATTCATTATTATGGGCTATGGGAAGATAACAAATTTTTTGGTGGCATGCGACTCCATGATTTTGAAATGAATCTCTTCTCTAAAATGATGCCAATCGGGGGAGTAGGCCTAGTTGCAGTTGATTTACTCCGTAAAAAGGAAAATGTTGCCAAAGAATTGATCGATCATTTTTTTAAAGTTTTTTTTAGAGAAAAATGTTCATTTTGTTGCGTTATATCCGTTTAGACCTGACTTTTATAAAAAAATGGGCTTTGGATACGTATGTTTTTAAAAACAGAATCAGAGCTGGCATCAATTTTTAATAACCCTCAAAACTATATTATTGCTGTTGAAAAGGAAGATTCAATACAAGGTTATATGGTATTTTCCTTTAATAAGCAAAGTGAAACAAATTACTTAATAATCTAGTCATTAACGAATGGATCTATGAGACACCTGAGGCTCTATTAGAGTTCAGTACATTTTTAAATAGTCAGGTGGATCAAGTGAACCGTATTGAATGGAACACTTTTAGGAGATATATGTAATGGAACAAATCATTTAATCCCAAGTGTCTATCATGCAAGTGCTGTTTCTGGTGTTGGTTTAATGTATCGCATTATTAATGTTCGCGGTTTTTTTGAGGAGCTTACAACACATAATTTTAATGGTCAAACATTGACATTTAAGTTAACTGTGAACGATTCGTTATTGGCTGAAAATAATCAGCAAATTGTTATCGAGGCTATTGATGGTAATATAAAAATTTCTAATAGTACTAACTATGGTGTAGAAATGGTGATCGATATCGCAGAGCTTTCTTCTCTTATCATAGGAGTTGTGACAGTACAAGAATTATTGATGCTCAGCAAGGTGAAGATTTAGTGATGGACAGTACGTACAGTCATTGCATCATTTCTTCTTTGTCCTTGATAAACCAACTTGCATTACAGCATTTTAGGAAAATAAAGTTATGGTTCTTTTTTCATAAAGAGTGATGAGCGTACAGGCCGTTCCAACGGCGTAATATTAATAATAAAATAGCTTACAATTAATATTAAAATAATAAGTGAATAAATTAAGGTGTTGATAGGATGATCATGTTCCACAATAATTAATCGAATCATGGCTGTAATTCCTATATAAATAAAGTACCTTAGTGGGAAATGATAATTCTCTTTAAAATATTTAATAATCATAGTAATAAATTCAAAATACAAAAAGAAAATAAGAATATTAGCAAGAAAAAGCTTATAGTCTCCACCATCGTTGTTGAAAATTAAAATTTTAAGAAATTGGATGAGTTCTTTGCTAAGTAGGAAGGATAAAATGAGTGCCAGAAGTACAAGACATATATTAAGAAATGACTGTAAAATTTTAGGTATTGCCTTTGTTAATTGTAAATAAGTCGAGTGCTTATGGTTCATCGAATTCCTCCAAACTTATAAATCGTTATTAATGAATATGAAAACGCGTCATCGTTTTATGCTTTGAATATAACATTTCATCGTAAATATAATAGTGTGTATTTGTAAAGTTTTGGTATATTTTCATGAAAGAAAGTTTTCAAAATAAATTAGCTGTATGCTAAAATAGATGTGCATGAATATAAAATTTAAAAGGGGTTTTAAAAATGGCTAAAGCAGTAAAAGCAGGAAAAATTACACCAGAGCGTTTAGAAGAAGCATTAAACGTACGTGATCGTCTTATTATCGAGTTATTAGTACAAGTACTTGATGAAAAGCTTGTAATTGAACGTCCAGTATTACGTGAGCGTGTAGCAAACCTTGTAGACCTTTCTGATTATGATGAAGAATTAAAAGAAACGATCCACGCTGTTATTAACAAGCTATAATTGAAAGGGAAATGCTACACCTCATGGGTAGCATTTTTTCTTTTGCAAGTACGGAAAATTGCTCAGTATTTGCCCAGGAGAAACGGAACCAACGAAAAACCCAAACAAGAATTTATTCCATTCTTGTTTGGGTTCTTTTAGTTTTTAATATACTTTATCACCATTAAAAATAGAGTTTTTCACAATTACATAATCTACATTTCGAATGGCATCAAGTTTATTGCCGCCTGCATAGGAAATAGATGATTGAAGGTCTTGTTGCATTTCAATTAACGTATCTTTGATGCTGCCTTTATGTTCAACAAACATCTTTTTACCTTCAACATTTTTACGTTCGCCTTTTTGGAATTCAGAAGCAGATCCAAAGTACTCCTTCACAGTTTTACCGTCGATTTCGATTGTTTCGCCAGGTGACTCTTCATGACCTGCAAATAATGATCCGATCATCACCATTGAAGCACCAAAGCGAACCGATTTTGCAATATCACCATGTGTACGAATACCGCCATCAGCAATAATAGGCTTCGTTGCGGCTTTTGCACACCAGCGTAGTGCGGCAAGTTGCCAACCACCTGTACCAAAACCAGTTTTGATTTTAGTAATACATACTTTACCTGGTCCAATACCAACTTTTGTTGCATCTGCACCCGCGTTTTCAAGTTCACGTACCGCTTCAGGTGTACCCACATTACCGGCAATAACAAAGCTATTTGGTAGATGTTTTTTGATATGTTGAATCATACGAATGACAGCATTTGAATGACCATGTGCAATATCGATTGTAATAAATTCAGGCACTAAATTAGCAGCTGCTAATTCTTCAATAAAAGGATATTCCTCATTTTTTACACCAACACTAATGGATGCGATTAATCCACGATCATGCATATCTTTAATGAAATTGATACGTGTCTCAGGGTTAAAACGGTGCATAATATAAAAGTAACCGTTTTCAGCAAGCTTCACAGCAAGACTTTCGTCGATAATTGTTTGCATGTTTGCTGGTACAACAGGAAGTTTGAATGTATGACCACCTAAAGTAACAGAAGTATCACATTCTGAGCGACTTTCTACTATACATTTTGCGGGAATTAGCTGAATATCTTCATAGTCAAAAACGTTATCCATGATAAACACTCCTAAAATACGAATATTTTTTAAGTTTTGATTTAAATCGTTCGTCATTTGGTAATTTACATTATTTTCGAGTAAATGTCAAAGCTTTTATCTAAATAAATAAAAAAATAGCAGGAAAAAACAGGAATTAACCGAAATATAAAGATATACTATTTTTTGTTATAGCTGGACAAGCGTAATGCTTCAAAAGAAAGTCTTAGCAAAAATCTTGGAATATTTGTAGGAAAGTAAGATTATTGATTGGTTTATCTAAAATTTGTATGATTATTTGCTATCCATGTAAAATAGAATTGTTTCAAAAAATGACAAAGGGAGTGTTGGAAATGGCAGTAGAAGTCTATTTAATTTTTAATGGAAATTGTCGAGAGGCTGTCTCTTTTTATGAGAAAGTTTTTAATGCAAACAAGCCTGAAATTATGACATTTGGAGATTCACCGCAAAATCCAAATTATCCATTACCAGAGGAAGCAAAAGATCTTGTGATGCATACGCGACTTTCGATTTTTGGTAGTACAGTAATGTTCTCAGATACATTCCCGGGCAGTCCATTCACGACTGGAAACAATGTTACATTAGCCGTTGTTTCAGACGATGAGACACAGATGCGAAAAGCTTTTGACGGTCTTAAAGAGGGTGGCAAGGTTAAAATGGAGCTACAAGAAACGTTTTGGAGTAAATGTTATGGCTCCCTTACGGATAAATTCGGTATTGAATGGCAATTTAGTTATGAGGAAAATAAAGAGCAATGAGTAATTGCTAAAAAGTTGAAAAGCACGATGTTTGGAAAATCTCCATTAACATCGTGCTTTTCTTATTAGTATTTAAAACGGTTTACATAGCTTTGTAATTCATCAGCCATGTCGAGAAGTGCTTTTGAGGCTGCAGCCATTTCCTGCATCGAGGACAACGTTTGTTCAGTTGAAGCGGCAACTTCTTCTGACGCTGCTGTATTTAATTTTGCATGATCTGTTAGCTCGATAGCAGTTGCAGAAACTTCTTCGACTACTGCTGACATCTCTTGAGCGGCTGCAGATATATCCTCCATTTTCGGAGCAATATCGTGTAGACTCTTAATAATGTTGGTGAATTTTTTACTTGTATCTTCTGTTAGCTGTAAACCATCCTGGACATCCGCTGAAGCCTTAATCATCGTTTGAACAGATTTAGCCGTGTCTTGCTGAATGCCTGTAATTAGGGCAGAAATTTGCTCGGCTGATTGAAGAGATTGCTCTGCTAACTTGCGCACTTCATCGGCAACTACTGCAAAGCCTCTCCCATGCTCCCCAGCTCGTGCTGCCTCAATAGCAGCATTAAGTGCAAGCAGATTTGTTTGATCTGAAATAGCACTAATAATTTCTAAAATAGACCCGATTTCTTTTGTTCGATCATAGAGTGATTTAATCATTGAATCTGATTGCGCCACAGATTCATGAATAGAAATCATTTGATTCACAGTTTGATCTACCGCTTGTCCGCCTTCTTCGGCCAATTTTATAGCATGGCTAGATAAATCTGAAACCTGCATAGAGCTATCAGCGACCTCGACGACTCCTTTTGCGATTTCTTCAATAGAAACAGCATTCTGGTCAATACCTGTCGTTTGTTTTTCTGTATTAATAGCAACCTGTTGCATAGCTTTTGTAACTTGCTCTGAAGCCGCAATATTTTGTTCGGCATTCGCAGATAATCCATGCGCCGAAGTCTGTACTTGTTGGGAGCTTTGATCGACGTTGCGAATAAGTTTTTTTAAGCTAACCTTCATTGCGATAAAGGCTTCCCCTAGCTGTCCAACCTCATCTTTGGAATGAATGTCAATAAACTCTGTTAAATCGCCCTCACTAATTTTTATAGCGCTTTGTCTAAGTCGATTGATCGGATTAACGATCGATTTTATCATGAATAGCATAAAAATAATGCCAACAATAATAGAAATTGCAATAATTATTAAGTTGATATTAAAGGTCGAAGCTGCGGCTTTAGCAGCCTCGGCTGTAAACATTGTACCAACAACTTTCCAACCTGTTAGCTTATTTGTAACAAATTGTAGCTGACGATCTTTTTCGATAATGTTACCACTATCTTGTTCATAGATTTTAGTAATATAGCTTTCTGTTGCTTCAGAACCACTTTCTTTATCTGGCTGGGCAATATAAATTTTATTGCTATCTAAAAGTGAAGCAAAGCCAGTCTCCCCAATGCGGATATCATTCGTAATGGTACTTAGTGTAGAAATATTTAAATCTAACCCTATTACTCCTGAGCCATCTGGTAAAGCTTGAGTAATCGTAAGAACGATATCACCTGTTGACTGTGTAATGTATGGCGCTGTAATAGACACTTGGTTTTTGTTATCTAAAGCTTGTTTATACCAAGGTCTTGTACGAGGATCAAACCCACTAGGGTATTTTTGTGCAGGCTCATCTAGTAGTCTGCCATCAGAGGTTCCAATATAAAGCAGCTCTACCTCTGGATGCATGTTGACATATTCGTGGAAAAGAGATTTAAGCTCTGAAATTTTACCTTCTTGTAAATAAGATTGATTGAGCTTTTTTGAAAAATATTGAACGTCCTTCACTCTTGGCTCAATCGTGTTAGTAATATTCGTGTCAAGCATGCGCACACTTTCGGTTGCGCTTGCTTGTTGTTCTTCTGAAATTTGCTTTCCAGCACTTTGGTAAGACACAATTCCAATTAACAGTGTTGGGATGATAAGCATTGCTAAAAATGAAAAAATGAGCTTTTTTCTTAAACTTAGTTGTTTCACTTGAATTATCCTCACTATAATATTGTATTTTAAAACTTACATAATATCGCCCTTCGTGACCAACCTCCTACTATCCTAAGAGGTACTTCGGATAATCGAACCCTACGTTATGGTGAAAAGTATATACTTTACCGATTAAGGAAAATAATAGACGACTAGGCTCATTTTATCAAAAATAAAATAAAAGTTAAGTATTTTGTTATAACTGTTCATTAAAAAACTAATATTTTGAAACGATAACCATTAGATGACATATAAAGCTACTTTTTGATATATACTAATGCCAAAAGAGGAGGGAATTGTTTGATGATTCGACAAATTGGACAAGTGATGTTATATGTTAATGATCAGGAGACTGCCGTGAAATTTTGGACAGAAAAAGTTGGATTTGTTGTGGTTGCTGACCAAGAAGAGGGAGGAGTACGTTGGATTGAAATTTCCCCAACTAAAGAAGCTCAAACTACCATTGTCCTACACAATAAAGAAATCATTGCGAAAATGCAGCCTGAATTAAATTTAGGGACACCTTCTATTATGTTTTATGCCGATGATATAGTAGATCTATATCAGGATTTTCAAGCGAAGGGCGTTAAAGTAGGAGATTTAGTAATGATGCCAACGGGTAGGGTTTTTAATTTTGCTGATCACGAAAATAATTATTTTGCATTAGTGGAAAAATAAATATCGTTAATAAGTTTGAATCTGTCTAATTTCGATTATTCGGTGCGAAAATTGGACAGATTTTTGCTATTTTTCCTATATAAGTGCACGCAATTTATTTTATATCTTCTCCAAAAATCCCTACAGTTTGGCGATCAACGGTAAATGCATGACCATCCCATTTTAAAATATTTTCTACATAACCTAATCCATCGGCATGAAATCGGCCTGCTATAGACTGATAAGCTAATAGCTCATATATTCCATCACGTTCATAGTCCACTGGATACAATCCACTCATTGGATCTACCCATCCTTCAATCGGCTGCTTTAGTGTACCGTCTTGATGATAAATTTCAGCCAAATAATCCGGACCCTTGTATTGTATGTCGATGATATATTGCTTGAGGGGATTCATACTACGAACGGTTACTTTATATTGATTTTGATAATTAACGCTGTACTTTAGCTTATTATTAAAAGAAATTGCATCAAAAATTGAGCGTATGTTGCCGTTTATGGAGGCAAATATTTCACCGTTGATAATGCCTCCACTACCACCTGTATCAGAAATAGCTAGAATATCTTCTAGATGATTACCTGTAAAGTCACCTAAAAATATAGTTGGGTTATAGCCAACGCTTTGTTTTAGCATTATTTTTTCGAATTGATGCGTCTGTCCGTAAAAAATAGCGAGCGTTAGGTCTTTCCACAAAGGGCTATCTGGAGTTTTAGTCCCCATCAAAAGAACAGTTTCAAGTAAGCCATCCCCATTAATATCTCCAAATTTCGTCTGAATAACCTGAGGGGCCATAGTTGAAATAGGCATATTATTCAAAGATGGATTCATATTATTAGTCATATATGCACCTCTTTCTTTAGTTGTAGCATATGTTGAAAACATAGCTTGGTGAAAAAAGAAGACGTATTCATAATGTGTATAAAGCTTATAAAAAAACTTGTCATTAACCCATTGACATTTTTAAATGTGAAAAGTATTATAAATGTCAACGAATCAGAAAATTCAGTACCACTCATCCTCTCGCTACGAATACGTAGTTAGAGATTTTTTTACAACATTAATTCTTAGTAAATATATATGTTTTATACATTTTGGGAAGAAGGAGATTTTCTTGAAGAATTTATTTATTAAAACAAAGCAACAACGGTATTGGCTTGATCAGCTAGCATCTATTTCTGAGTCAATCAAGGCTGAGGCTAAAGAAGTAGATGAACAATCTCGTTTTCCATTCGAAGCACATAAACTGCTTCTGCAAATTGGTTATCCCAAACTAACATTACCGAAAGAATATGGCGGTGAAGGATTATCAGTTTATGATATGGTACTCATTCAAGAAACGTTAGCAAGCTATGATGAGAATGCTTCACTCTCGCTAGGTTGGACATTAGGCGTGGTAGGTGAACTATATGAGAAAAAGCTTTGGTCGGACGATTTACTAAGTTCATTTGCTCAGGAAATAAAGAACGGTGCCATTATAAATAGAGCTGCGAGTGAAGCGGCAACTGGGAGTCCAACACGTGGAGGGCGACCAGGAACAAATGCTGTTTCAAGAGAGGGAGGGTGGCTCTTAAACGGACGTAAAATATTTACGACAGCCTCTCCGGTGCTAGATTATTTCTTAACATCAGCGTGGATTGAGGAAAAAAATAAAATTGGTTTTTTCCTTATTCATAAAGATGCTCAAGGACTTTCAATTGAAGAAAACTGGGAAATGTCAGCGATGCGAGGCACAAGTAGCCATGACCTAGTTTTAAAGGATGTAATTGTCCCTGCAAATCATTTAGTAGAGTTACCGAATCATCCAAGCGGTGGCAAGATAAATGGTTGGATTCTACATATCCCAGCAACATACTTAGGTATTGCGCAAGCAGCCCGTGATTATGCGCTGCATTTTGCAAATCATCATCAACCTAATAGCTTGAATGCTCCGATTAGTACATTACCAAATGTGCAGCAGCTTCTAGGTGATATTGAATTGAAGCTATATCAAGCACGCTTTGTACTGTATGGAGTTGCCGACGCTTATGATGACCCAGCTAGACGTGAACTTTTAGCAAATGAAATGGCGGTTGCTAAGCATACAGTAACCAATTTGGCGATTGAAATCGTCGATAAAGCAATGCGTGTGGTAGGTGCGAAAAGCTTACATTTAACTAATCCATTACAGCGCTATTATCGAAATGTTCGTGCAGGACTTCATAATCCACCGATGGATGATATGACAATTTTTAAATTGGCAAATGTCGCAATTGAACAGCAAAAATCGCAAGAAAATCAATGATAAAAACTATATAAGGGGACATGATATATGTTTAAACATAAGAAAAAGATTTTTCAATTGGCAGCAATCGGGTTGGCTTCACTTGCTATTTTAGCCGGCTGTAATTCAGGTGAAGCATCTGATAAAGATTCAGAAGATGGTGCGAAAGTACGTACAGTGAAGGTTGCATTTGACCAGGCGTCAAAGCCCATTAGTTATTTAGATGATAAAGGAAATCCAACAGGCTACGATGTGGAAGTCATGAAGCTGGTGGATGAAATGTTACCTGATTATAAGTTTGAATATGTAGGCACGACTAGTGATGATTTACTAATTGGCGTTGAGCAAGGGAAATATCAAGTAGGCGTAAAAAATGCCTTCTTTACGCAAGAACGGACGGAGAAGTTTATTTTTCCTAAAGAATTTTTAGGTTTAAGTAGTGCGGGTTTAGTATTACGTAAAGAAGATGAAGGGATAAAAACTTTAGCCGACTTTGCAAAAAAGGATTATTCATTAGCACCAATTGCTGCGAATAATGCTCAATACACAATTATTGATGAATATAATAAAGCAAACCCAGACAATAAAGTGAAATTACAGGCTGGTGATGCGTTCACTGTCGATATCGTGCAATGGGTAAATGAAAAACGTGTCGATGGTGGTGTCATGATTGAAGGTCCATTTAAACAACAAGTTTTAGCAGAAGATGGCCCATATCATAACTTAAAGGATGACGTAGTTTACAACGAATTTGCCGTTATTAAAACATGGCCATTGTTCAATAAAAAGGAACAAGAATTTGCAGATGCTTACGATAAAGCTATAGCAAAAATTAAAGAGCAAAAGAAAACAAATGAATTAAGCACTAAGTTTTACGGTCGAGATTTATTTGAAGTGTTAGATTCTGTGAAGCGCTAATAAGCGGTAGCTGATCAAAGAAGACTCCTCTTTAGAAGAGAAAGTGCTAGCAGCTACTACTAAAATAAAGGCTGTTGAGTCAGTATACTCAGCAGTCTTTATTAATACTTACTTAAATAAAAGTTGGTGAGGAAATGGAGAAGTATTTTGATGCATCATATATTTGGAACTCAATTCCTGTATTATTGCCTTTTTTAAAGGTAACCTTTTTAGTCGCAGGTTCTTCCATTGTACTAGGCACAATATTTGGCTTACTATTAGCAGCTGCTAAGTTAAGTTCAATAAAATTGCTACGAAAATTAGCGAACTTATATACAACGATTATGCGTTGTACACCATCTATCGTGTTATTATTCCTTGTATATTATGGTGTCCCAGCGTTAGCGGAAAACTTCGGCATTAATCTCCATTCAATCGAAACAGCCATTTTCGTGGTCGTAACGTTCACTTTACAGTTTGCGGCGATTATGTCGGAAGTTATTCGTTCTGCTTATTTAGCGATTAATAAAGGGCAATTTGAAGCGGCTGTTAGTGTGGGATTAACGCCATTTCAGGCCTATCGACGTATTATTTTCCCACAGGCACTCGTTATCGCCTTACCGAACTTTGGGAATGGAATGATTGCCTTATTACAAGAAGGGGCGCTCGCTTATACAATCGGCTTAATTGATATTGTCGGAAAGGCAAATTTAATTATTGCAAGTAATATTAATGCGCATGCATTAGAAATATATATTGCTTTAGCGATTGTTTATTGGGTGTTGTCAATTATTATAGAAAAATTCTTCGCTATGCTAGAAAAGTTCTTTGGTAAAGGGAAAAAGACATTAGAAACAACGTAAGGAGGCGAAATCATGAATTATCAATTTTTAGTTGAAACATTTTTTGTAGCATTATCAGGTGTACCTATCGCACTCCTTGTGACAATTGTTGCTATGCTAATTGCTCTACCACTGGGCTTTCTACTAGCACTAACACGCATCAATAAAATCCCAGTGCTCCATCATATAGCGAAAATTTATGTCTCCTTTGTCCGAGGTACACCTATAATCATTCAAATCTTTATTATTTATAGTAGTATTCCATTACTACTTAAAATGATTTTTGAGAAATATAATATTGTCTACGATATTTATAAAATCAATCCGATTTGGTATGCATTTATCGTCTTCGCATTTAGTACAACGGCAATATTAATTGAGGTATTTCGTTCTGCTTTAAGTACGATTGAAAAAGGTCAGCTAGAGGCTGCTCATGCAGTAGGCTTAACAACATTTCAAGCCTATCGCCGTATTATTATTCCACAGGCTTTAGTAGTAGCTATGCCGAATATTTGTACAGCTACTGTCAATCTCATTAAAGCGACGTCTTTAGGCTATGCAATGTCCTTACCTGAAATTACATTAAAAGCTAAGGTAGCTGCTAATGTTGGTTACAATTACGTAGAAGCATATATTGATATTTTTATTGTGTACTTAATTTTATGTAGTACGGTTGAATACATTTTTAAACGCTATGAAAAACATTTAAGTAAATTCAAAGTGGCAAAAGCCTAAGGGGTGAACGTGTATGTTAGAAATTAAAAATATTCATAAATCATTTGGTGACAATGAAATTTTAAAAGGTGTCGATTTAGCCATCGATAAAGGTGATGTTGTTGTTATTTTAGGCCCAAGTGGCTCAGGAAAAACAACATTATTACGTTGCATTAACTTTTTAGAGAAGGCTGACCAAGGACATGCGACATTTGGCGATATCCAAGTAGATTTTCAAAATGTGAAGAAGAAGGACGTACATTCGATTCGTCAGCGTGTAGCCTTTGTATTCCAGAACTACAATCTTTTCACGAACAAAACGGCGCTAGAAAATGTTACAGAAGGTCTTATTATAGGACGTAAAATTCCGAAGGCAGAAGCGACTGAAATTGGCAAAAAGGCGCTTGATAAAGTAGGCTTATCGGAAAAATATGATGCCTATCCAAGTCAATTGTCAGGAGGTCAGCAGCAGCGTGTCGGTATCGCACGAGCAGTAGCATTAAATCCTGATATTATTTTATTTGATGAACCGACTTCTGCACTTGACCCAGAGCTAGTAGGAGAAGTCCTGCAGGTTATGAAGAACATTGCAGCAGAAGGAACAACAATGCTTGTGGTCACACATGAAATGGGCTTTGCGAAAGACGTAGCCAATCGGGTGATTTTTATGGACGGTGGTGTCGTTGTAGAGGAAGGAAATCCTCATGATATATTTGTTAATCCGAAAGAGGAACGCACGAAGAAATTTTTAAAACGTGTTATTCCAGAGGATTACACGTACTACATTTAACTTCTTTTGGCCGATAGGGGCATAATTGATAGATGAAGAGAAGCTGCAAGTGTTCCATGGAGTGTCTATGGAAACATGCAGATTCTCTTCTTTTTTGACATTAAAGCTTTAAAAAATGTGTTAATTCATTAATGGAATAGATATGCAATTCGTGCATAGCCCGTGTACAAGCTGTGTAGAAATAATTACGTTCTGTTTCCCTAGAATAATTAGCCAAAGAGGCATTGTATATCAAGACAGCATCGAATTCAATTCCTTTTGCCATATAAGCAGGTAACAGTAAAATGCCTTTTTTAAATTGTTTTGTATCATGGGTAATGAGTTGCATATCTACTTTGCCTTTCATTTTATTAAAAACCATCGTACACTCTTGCTCTGTTTTACAGATGATGGCAATTGTTTCGAAATTTAAGGACAAGTTGTTAATCTTTTCGACAAGCTGTTCAATTAACTGTATTTCATTCGACACAATTGTGATAGTTGGTTCGGGACCAGTTCTATTAAAGGCTTCTACTTTTGCGTCCTCGTGTAAAATCTTCGAAGTAAGGTGAATAATTTGTTTTGTTGAGCGATAACTTTTCGTTAATATCATTTTTTCTGCTTGCTCACCATATAATTGTGGTGTCAGCAGTGAAGGGTTTTTAAAGGTATGAGGATGGATGGTTTGATGCCCATCACCCAATATAGTCATACGTGCACGTGGGAATAATTGTTGTAAGACAAATAGCTGAAATGGAGAATAGTCTTGTGCTTCATCAATTAAAACATGACGAATCATCGTATTTGTTCGTTGACCCTCTATTTTGTCCTGTAAATATAGAAATGGAGCGGCATCTTCATACGAAATAATACGCTTTGCTAAATTAGGGAGTGTATGCTGACAGATTTCTTCCCAATGGTCAGGTAAAAGGTGCTGCAATTGTCGATGAATAGATTTGTTCATTTCAAACAATTGACGATAAATGCCTAACATATGAACGAACTTCAATTGTTTCACAGATTGACGAAGAGGCTTGAACTGCTTTTTGACAATTTGGCTAGCTATTTTCTTGCGCTCTTGCTCAAAATCATCAAAAGAGTTTTCTGAAAACCGACCTTCATGCAAAAGCTCGCTATAGGTTTTTGTGTACTCTTCAATGTCTAAAAGGTCACTGGCTTCTTCTACCCATTCTTTTGTCCGTTCTGCCTTTTCAATTTTCGATAATTGTTGTAATAACCATTCTTTCACTAACTGCAGTCGATTTGGGATGGGCATTGTGGCATTGAATGAATAAAAGTATTCAGCAATTTCTTGAGCGGTAATAATTCTTTCTCCGCGAAAAACAATATTTTTAAATAGCAAACCTTCATTTGCAAGGTGCTCAATATATGTGTCCAGCAATTCTCGATAGTGAAGGCTAGCTTTAAAAGAAATAATCATGAGTCTCGTTTGGTAGAGTGTGTCATCTTCCTCTGTTAAAAGTGACTCCAATTGTTCATAAGGATATTCTAATTGGAACTGTCGACCTAAACGTTTTGTTGCATATTCGGAGAAGGTTAATTGCTGCATATTGTCTTCACCTAAATCCGGTAAAACGGTATGAACATATTGATTAAAAAGCTGATTAGGTGTAATCAATAAAATTTGATCAGCAGTAATTTGATCTCGATAATGATACAACAAATAAGCAACACGTTGGAGAGCGACTGCCGTTTTTCCACTACCTGCGACACCCTCTACAATTAGATAAGGAGTGTTGACATGTCGAATAATTTTATTTTGCTCGGCTTGAATTGTTGCTACGATGCTACGGATATGTTCGTTTGCATTTTGAGCGAGAATATCGAGTAATAAATCATCACCAATCGTTAAACCTGTATTAAACATCGATTGTAATTGCCCGTTTTTAATGATAAATTGCCGTTTTAAAAGTATCTCACCTTGAATTTCTTCAGTCACTGTTTCATAAGTAGCTGGGCCAGGCGTGAAATCATAATACATACTTGATATAGGGGCTCGCCAATCATAAATTAATATGTTTTCATTCTCTTCATCCATTAAGGTTGCGACACCGATATAAATCTTAAAAGGTTCGTTATGACTTTCCTGTAAAAAATCAATGCGAGCAAAATAGGGTGATTGCTGCAAACGGTCATATATTTTTACATCTTTGATGACACGTTGCTGAGCATGCTGGGAATCTGATAAGAGCTCTGCCTGTTGTTTAATAGCATAATAGGTCTCGTCTATATCCTCCGGAGTATCTAAGTTCACTCTGACGTCGTCCCAAAAGGTTTTCTTTAATGTTAAAACATTTTCTCTAACATCCTTTTCCTTTTGCAGTAACTCCTCCTTTTTGTGACCAACTGTTTGTAAACAAAGAACAAGATGCTGTTTTTCTTCTGTCCATTCATATTGTTTTTCCAATGTTACTCACATTCCTCTCCATATAATTATTTGCAGGGTTTTTGATGCGGAAAATTTATCATACAGCTAGTTCAGAAAGAAGTATAGTCTAGTAATATTGGCAAATTTATGCTATAATTAAGTTGTAAAAGAAAATCAAATATTTATTGAAAAACTGTTCCTGAAAATTGGGGGCAGTCTTTTTTTAGCCTGATTCCCAGTTTAGTTAAATTATAAAATTATGGTAGGTTATAGAATTTTATTGTATCAATATGTTTATAAGTTGATCTACGTTCATAGGTCTAGTCTGCGACGCCGATCCTTGAAGAATCGCCCTCAAACTGACTTATATTCATAGTATTGTTTGAACAAATGTCACACCCAACTTAAGTTGTTAAAAGAATATGTTTTTCTACATGATATAGACACTTGAAAGGGAATGAAGAAATGACGGAAAACGCTTATTCTTTCGAGTAATGCTATGCGTTAAAAGGTATTTTGGAACGCTGCTAGGTAGAAATTTCGATTGGTATCCCGTATTTTGTGTGAGTATCTAAATGTGACTTTAAGATCAATTTGTTATTGTTGATTCGAAAAATATTGAATGGAGCGCAGGGTATTTGAGATAGGTAAAAATATCTGTATGTTCTAATATTATTTAATATTATTTTGATATACCAAGTCTTCAGTGTGTATCAAAATAATATTAAAAAAAAGAGGTGGATTCCGAAAAGTAATAATGGAGAAAATGAGAGGAGTTTCTGATATTGTGGCGGGGTTGAAGAGGTTCATATGGTGCATAAAGTGAGCCTGTATGAAATCTCAAAAGAGCAAGTTATTGCGTTAATCCAGACCCGTCCCACATATGAGGAGCTTTTTATAAATATATGCATGAAAACAGTTCATTATGAATAATACCTAGGGAAATTTGTGAGACAGAATCATGCTCGAACAAGCGAACATTGGTTAAATGATGGAGTAAAACCTTAATCAATCAACATGAAGTTAAAAATTTATAATGAGTATGAGGAAGTAAGCAATGGTGGCGTATCCTTTTACAGAATGGACATGCAGGCTCGATTCCTGTCATCCTCACTTAGGGAGTTTGTTTTCGTTACAATCGTCTTCTTGGTGAGGGATCTTTGCTAAAACTAAACATACTCCTATTTCTCCCTTTTATCTTTGCGTCATGGGAAATATGATATAAGATAAAATATGTCAATTATTGTAGATAGGAGGAAGAAGTAGTGAGAAGTGGTTATTTGTCAAAAATTAGTGTATTAGTTTGCAGTTTTTTACTACTATTACCGTTTACAGCAAGTGCCCATCCAGGTAGAACAGATAGTAATGGAGGACATACTTGTCGAACTAACTGTGAAAAATGGGGATTACAATACGGAGAATATCATTATCATAATGGTGGTAGTACATCTAATGGCAGTAGCAATATATCAAAACCTGCTCCAAAAAAACCTGTGCCTTCAACACCGGAGCCCAAAATAGATGAGGATCAAGTGAAGGCGGAAAACTATTACACAATGGCAACGAATTTATATAACAGTAAAGATTATAAGGGAGCTATTAGTGAACTTGAAAAGATTTACGAATTGAATAAAGGTAGTAGTAAAACAGATAGTCTTATTCAAAAGTCTGTGAATGCTATTTATGAATTAGCTGAATCTAAGGCTAATGCAGGGGAATATTCTGTAGCTAAAGACTATGCAGTTTATATCAAAGAAAATCGACGTTCTAATGACGAGATTAAGCAAAAAGCTAGTGGTTTATTAAAACAAATGAAAGACAATGAAAAAATCGATGAATTACTTTATAAAGCTACAAATGCTAGGGATAAAAAAGATTACGAAGAAACTTTCAGCATTATCCAAGAGGCTCAGAAGATAAAACAGTTGGATAAGATTAAATCTTTTTATACTGAAACAGTAGAGTCTTTAACGAGCGATGCAGAAGAAGCATTTTACCAAAAGCAATATGGGGATGCTAAAAAGCTTTATAAATTATTGGTCAAAAAAACAGAAACGCCAACAGTAATCTCACAATATCAAAAGAAACTTCAACGATTAGAAGGGGAACAATTACTACAAAAAAGCTTTCATATTAAGACGGCTGATTTTGAAGGGAAGTCACTTTTTAATCATTTAATGGAAGACGAAAAGAACACACCATATGATAAAAATGTTGTAAATATATTAAAAGACTCCTTGCATGTAGGTACAGATAATGCTAAAAAATATATATTTACTATTAAAATTGAAGAATTGTTAAAAGGGGGAAAGAAAGATGATGCATAAAGCAGAGTCAAAACTTAGAACCCCCATTGTTAAAACAGCTTGGTTTATGTGGTTTTGGTTAATTATTTTTCCTCCTTTGGGCGTATTTCTTATGTGGAAACAGGGACGGCTTACTAAGAAGAAACGTACTATAGCTACCGTAATAGCAGGCGTCTACTTTGTCTCACCGATTATAATTGGAAAGGCAACAACGCTGCCACTTTATAATAATCAAGAAGAATTTATAGAGGCATTCAACAAAGAAATGAAAAAACTAGACTTCTCATATTCTCTTGAAAATACAAAGAAAGAAGAAGAAACAATTACTTCAAAGTTGGGTAAGGATATTACTTTAATTGAAAATATTGATGAAAAAGGCGCAGTACATGAGTTGATTATGGTGGGGCAAGGAGAAGGGATGGATATCATATTTTCCATGGGATTATTAATAGGTATGACAAACCCAGACTTAAGCCAAAACGATATTGGTGCTGTGTTGAAGGATTTACGCTTGTTTGACGAAAGTTATGACTATCAAAAGAATGAAACAACTGTAGAGAAAGATACGATTCGGTATAACTTAAAATATGATGAAGCTGCTGGTGTAATATTTAGTGCTTCAAAAGTAAATTAGTATATAAAAATATAAATATGTCAATAGAAAAAGTGCGAGCGGCCTGCTCGCACTTTTTTTAAAAAATTACTTTGTATAGTTATCGAAATAACCTTGAATATAAATCATTGGTGTTCCTTTGTCGCCTGAACCTGAAGTTAAGTCTGAAAGAGAGCCAATTAGGTCTGTTAAACGACGAGGCGTTGTACCTTGAGCAGCCATTTTTCCAGTTAAATCTTCATCTTTGTTTTGGATATACTCCGAAATTGCTGCTTTTAATTCTTCGCCGCGAAGATCCGCAAAATCGTTATCAGCTAAGTACTTTAGTTTTACTTCGTTTGGCGTGCCGTTTAATCCAGCAGTGAAAGCTGGTGAAACAACCGGGTCAGCTAACTCCCAAATTTTACCCACAGGGTCTTTGAATGCGCCATCACCATAAACCATTACTTCCACTGTTTTACCAGTAGCTTCTTTGATTTTTGCTTGAATGCCATCAACAATCGGTTGGCATGTATGTGGGAATAATTTTACGCTATCCTCAGTAGCTTTATTTGAACCAAGTAGACCAAACTCTGCGTTAAAGCCAGAACCATTATTAGGTTCAGATAAAATATTATCAAGACTGTATACTTTTTCAGCGCCGTTTGCCGTTAAAATACGTTTTGTACGTGAGCGTGTATGAATATCACAAGTTAACACACTCTTCGTAAAGTCTAAAATTGTTTTTGGGTTATTTGAAAAAATAACTTCACAAGAAGCGCCTTCAGCTTCGATTAGTTCTTTATAATATTCGATATAATCTACACCTGTAAATGTATGTTTTTTATAGCCGAAATGCTCACGGAATTCAACCTCAGTTAAAGTATCTGTCCAAGGATTAATCCCTTTTACATCTAGCTCATCGATATCAACTAGGTGGTTCCCCACCTCATCAGATGGATAGCTAAGCATAAGAACTACTTTTTTTACGCCTTTTGCAATACCACGTAAGCAGTTAGCAAAACGATTACGGCTTAGAATTGGAAAAATAACACCAACAGTATCATCACCAAATTTAGCAGCTACGTCAGCTGCGATATCATCAATGGATGCATAGTTACCTTGTGCACGCGCTACGACAGATTCTGTTACTGTGACAATGTCACGATCTTCAATGGAATAACCTTCAGCCTTAGCTGCATTTAATACTGTATCAACAACGATTTGCTCAATATTATCGCCTTCGTTAATGATTGGACCACGAAGACCTCTTACTACTGTACCAACTACACGTTCCAAAATAATCTCTCCTTATTAAATGGGTAAATTTATGTTAAATAAAACCAATATAGTTTTACTATACGCCCCTTTAGTGATATAAGTAAAATTAATAGTTCGTATAATAGCTATAAGAGGTGCTTATATGATAGGGAAATTAGATTTATATCGTGTTTTTAGTATTGTTGCTAAAAATAATAGCTTTTCAAGTGCGGCTAAAGATTTATATATGACTCAACCAGCTGTTAGCCAAGCTATGATGCAATTAGAAAAGGAGCTAGGTACACGTCTCTTTAACCGCACACCTAAAGGGGTGACGTTAACAACGGAGGGTAAACTTTTATATGAGTATACAAATTCCGCGTTAGGCCTTTTAGATGCTGGTGAGGAGAAGCTGCTAGAATTCAAAAATTTAACAACGGGTCAATTGAAAATTGGCGTTGGGGACACTATTTCTCGTTTTTATTTAATGCCTTATCTAGAGACGTTTCATACAATGTATCCAAATATAAAATTACAAATGTTAAATGGAACGACTTCGGAAATTTGTAACTTTATTAAATCTGGTGAGGTTGATATAGGACTTTGTAATTTCCCGATAGAGGATCAGACATTACAGTTAACCGTGTGCACCGAGGTTCAAGATATTTTTGTATGCGGCGAGAAGTACAAAACGTTGGCATCAAAAAGCTTAAGCTTTGAGGATTTGTTAAAGTTTCCGCTTATTTTTTTAGAGAAAAAATCAAATTCAAGAAAGTATGTAGAAGATTATTTATTTGCAAGAGGGATCTTCATTGAACCGGAGTTTGAGCTTGGTTCACATGATCTAGTGCTGGAATTTGCACGCAGTAATTTAGGAATTGCTTGTGTGACAAAAGAATTTTCTAATGATTATTTGCAGCGAGGATTTTTATATGAGCTAACATTAACAGAAAGTATACCGACACGAAGCATAGGCATGTGTTATTTAAAAAGCGTACCTTTATCACGAGCAGCATTGAAATTTGTAGAAATTATTGAGCATAAGCAGGAGCTTAAACGTCTAAATCCGAGAATTATAAAGTAAGATTAGCGAGTAGTAAAACTCTAACATTCAAATGTTAAAAAATGAGCAATGGAATCTTTGCGAGTGTTGCGGTGCTGTCGCTCAGATAAACATTATTGCTGAAGTTTTAGTTCATGCTAGAAGGTACATACTGTGTGGAACGGAAATCATCCCATCGTTGCGGTAAGTGTTACATATAATTTAGGATGACATTTTGCTATAAAGTACGCCATGCAAATGTTGATTGTAGTGGAGACCGGGCGACTCCTAGGAGATTAGTGATAGAGAGGAACGAAGGCTAAAACCATCACATCCTGTGACAACGCCTTCGTGACCAACATCGTGTTGGCCCGAGACACTAAAGCGAAGCATCTCATCGGACACGCCCAGGAAGCTTTGCTCTGTGTGAAAGCGAAGCGTCAGCTACAAAGCGCCTAGTCGGTACGGAAATCTGCCGAAGCGGCGGGATTTCGTGTTTTAGCGGCGTTTCTTGCTTGGTTAGCGGCGGAATTACGTGTTTTAGCGGCGTTTCTTGCTTGGTTAGCGGCGGAATTACGTGTTTTAGCGGCGTTCTTCCTTTGGTTAGCGGCGCAACTCACACTTTTAGCGGCGAATACCAATATAAGCTGGACTTTGACTAAACTAAAGTCAGAGTTGAAGAACATTGTATAGAATTTTACACAATATTAAGTTGACTCCGAAGAGTTATACTATTTAAGCCTTTTTTAATAGCGCCTCTAAAAGAATGTCAACATTGCGTTTATTTTTCAGTGTAGGCGAGCACAAATAAGAAAATGTTCGTATAAAATACTGTTCCTCGAGGGGTAAGATTTTTATATCGCCATTTTTTAATTCGCGCTCGATGACACTAGCGGACAGTAATGAAAGTCCAAGCCCTTGTATAACGCTTTCTTTCACACCTTGATTACTACTAATAGTAAGAAGTGAACGTACTTGAAGCCCGTTTGCTCTAAATAAATGATCTAAATAATAACGTGTGCCTGAGCCTTCTTCACGTGCAACCCAATTTTGTTGCTGCATGTCCGAAACCGTAATCGTTGCCTTCTTTGCAAGGGGGTGATTACTCGCACTGACAATAAATAATTCATCTTGCATAAACGGTTTAATAAGAAGTTCATGATCGTGTGCTTGTCCTTCAATAAGACCGATATCGACTTGTAACAATTTTGTATATTGAATGATTTCTTTCGTATTACCAATAATAACTTGAAGCTCTAGCTGAGGGAATTGCTGTTGCAAGCTCGCAATGATAGGAGGCAATATATATTCCCCAATAGTAAAGCTAGCGCCAATCACAAGTGTACCTTGAATTTCATGGTGATAGGTTAAAATATCTTCTTTTGCTGCCTCGGCAATGGCCATCATTTGCTTAGCTCGTTTATATAGAATTTCTCCAGTTGGTGTGATTTGTACAGATTTGGGTGAACGGATAAATAAAGTCGTTTGAAATTCTTGCTCTAAATTTTTAATGTGTAAACTGACACTGGGCTGCGAAATATGAAGTATTTCGGAGGCTTTCGTAAAATTATTGACCTCCACCAGTGTGATGAACGTTCTTAAAGCATCAAATTGCATATCATCACTCCTATCATTAGAAATATTAATAATTATGATTATATATATGTATTTTACTGATGATTAACTTTCTAATAAAGTAAAATCATCAAGGATGAAAGAAGTGAACAACATGGATAATAGGCAGCATAGGGTAAAAAGTTTCCTGACCCCAGCGTTTATGAAGGGGATATTGTTGACACTCATAATTGCCTTAGTAGCAAAGTATATTTCGACATTCCCGTTCTTCTCAATATTAGGGCAGCTTGTCATTGCCATTATATTAGGTATGGCTTGGAGAGCAGCTTTTAAGGTGCAGGATTCTTGGCAAACAGGTATAACATTTTCAAGTAAAAAATTGTTACGCCTCGGTATTATTTTTTTGGGGATGCGTTTAAACTTAGCGGATATTTACAATGCTGGCGCGAATGTTTTTCTTATTGCCTTTATTAATCTAGTATTTGCTTTAGTGGTTGTATACGGCTTAACGAAGGTATTTCATGTAGATAAAAAGCTAGGCATATTAACAGCTTGTGGTACAGCTATTTGTGGGGCTGCGGCTGTTGTCGCTATTGCTCCCCAAATTAAGGCGAATGAAAAAGAAACGGCAGTGGGCGCAGCGATAGTCGCATTACTAGGGACTGTATTCACATTAGTCTACACGGTGTTATATTCAGTATTTAACTTAACACCTACTGAATATGGTATTTTTGCGGGAGGCACGCTACATGAAATTGCTCATGTTATTGCAGCAGCCTCAGCTGGTGGAAATGAAGCTGTTAATACGGCAGTTATTGTGAAGCTAACACGTGTCGCATTGCTTGTACCGGTAGCTATTGTCATCGGTATTTTATATCGAAGAATTGATAAGGGGCAGGAAAAAGAAAGGTTTTCGCTGTCGATAATTCCATGGTTTATTCTTGGTTTTTTAGCGATGAGTGCTATTAATTCGTTAGGGATTGTACCAGCTAATGTAGCGCAAACATTTGTAAATATCGCTTATATTTTAATTGGGATGGCGATGGCTGGACTAGGTTTAAATGTAGAGATAAAAACTTTTAAACAATTAGGCGTAAAAGCGTTTATTGCAGGACTTATCGGTTCGGTTTGCTTATCAATACTTGGCTATGTTTTAGTTATTTTCATGCAATAATTCAAAAAAGTCCTGCATTTTCAAAAATGCAGGATGTTTTAGATAGAATCAGAAGATATTTTAGTTGTTACTCTTTCAGTTGCTGAAAGAAGTTAAAAATTAGCGTAACGCTTCAATCGAAGAAGCTAATTCGGCTATAACTATTTTGCTACCGATAAGTGGACTGTTTTCAGGCTTTCCTCCCTCAGCACTTTGTCCAGGACGGTGATGAGCTGCAGCGAATGCATCACTATTACGCCAAGCTTGGAAATGCTCCTTGGACTCCCAGTACATATTGACGCTCATTTCGTCATAAGTCGGATCATCAGTTGAAATTAATACCTCCACTTTATGGAAGCCTTCAAACTGCTGTAGAGGTCCTGGTTTTGTAAAGTTCGGTGCCATTTTTGCAGCAAAGCCGGGTTTTACTTGAATACGATTTGTAACAATAATCATAATTTCCCCCCCTATTCATTTTTTAGTTAACCATATGAATGAATTATCAATGATTATCATTCGCAATCAATGATAATTCGCCTAGGAAGACATTGTCAATAGAAGAGCAATGTAAAATAGCTTCAAAATGGTGATAAGCAGGGGGAAAGACCATATTGTGCTGGTCCAATGCAACGACCTGACGAAAATGGAGGACCTACATGGCCTAGCAAAGGCGATGAGCAACTAAAGCAAGGAACTGTTATACGATTGTTGTTTGCTTGCCTTATTAATAGTTGCAATGCTCTTTGTTTTAAACCGGGGAGGACGATATTCCAAAACTTTTAACATCGCTGATAAACAACAAAGAATCGCTGATAAAACCGGGAACATCGCTGATAAACAACAAAGAATCGCTGATAAAACCGGAAAAATCGCTGATAAACAACAAGGAATCGCTGATAAAACCAGATAAATCGCTGATAAACATCAAAAAATCGCTAACAACACAAAGCCTCACCAAGTGCCCTCAAAACTTTTGGGGGTGGTTTTTTCTTTTTATCGTGCTAAAATTAATCATTCTTTTTTTAGGAGTAATAGTATGAATGAACATCAATTTGATAAATATTTACATATTAACACAGTAGGTGAACAATACGGCTTCCCTAAACTAGCTCATTATCATCGCTATGAGCCAACACCGTATGCTGGCTTAGAACAATTATTTGCAGAGTATGAAATGCCTGATAATCCAGTGTTTATCGATATGGGATGTGGAAAAGGGAGAGTTCCTATTTATGTACATGATAAATTTCATATTCCGACAATTGGGGTAGAAATGGATGCAGGTTTTTATGCAGAGGCTGAAAATAATAAAAGTGGTTATCTTCATAAAAAGAGTGCTCAAGCACCGATATCCTTTATTCATTCAATAGCAGAGGACTATGCTATTCAGCCAAGCGACACCGTTTTCTTTTTTTTCAATCCGTTTTCAATTCATATTTTTCGTACAGTAATTCATAATATATGGCAGTCTTATGAACAGCATATGCGTGAAATTCATATTATTTTATATTACCCACCGTATGATTATTTACAGTTTTTACATCATGGGACGCCTTTTGAATTAGTCCATGAGGTTCATCTTGAACATGAAACAAATATTAACGAACGCCTCTGTGTGTTTGCATTGAAAAAAGCTTAGAGCTGTAGAAATACCTAGCTCTAAGCTCTTTTATGGATTCGACTTTGACAAAAATCTTACTCCGATTGCGCCCGCTAAGTACTGTAATTCCGTATTAATACTTTGCGAAAACGCTTTAGCGCTTTGTATGCTAGATCTAGCAATTTTTGAAAAAAGGGCTTCTTTTAACGAGATTTTATTGTAAAAAAAATAATAGTTTTATAGTAATGTTTACTCCGAATTAATAGATAATTCTTAAATTACTAATTATACAGAAAAATCACTCTAGACTAAAAATAAAGAATGTTTTACAATGTAAAAGGTTTAATTGAATAATATATCGATTTAGTAATAGATAGTTATAAATTATCATTTTGGTTATTTTTGTTATTGAGGAAATGCCGCGGATTGTTTATAATTATCAGAAATATCTAACATTTGAAAAAATTCAGGGGGAATAAAATTATGCGAGAGAATAAAAAGCTTAAAAAGTTTGGCTCACTTTTAGTGGCATCTTCATTACTTGCAGGCGTTCTTGCGGGCTGTGGTAATGGAGGTAGTTCAAGTTCAGGAGGAGGATCATCATCAGGCGGTGGCGGTTCTTCTGACGGTGATACGATTAAAATCGGTGCAAACTTAGAACTTTCGGGTAACGTAGCTTCCTATGGTTCGTCAATTGCTCTGGGTGCAGAGCTTGCTGTTAAAGAAATTAATGACAATGGTGGGATCGACGGTAAAAAAATTGACCTTATTAAAGTAGATAACAAATCAGAAAACTCGGAGGCTACTGCAGCAGCTATTAAACTAGCAACGCAAGATAAAGTAGTAGCAATGTTAGCCCCAGCAACTTCTGGTAATACAGTTGCTACTGTGCAAATTGCGAATAAAAATAAAATCCCAATCGTTACTGGTTCTGGTACTGCTCCAAACATTACAGTAAATGATAACGGTAGCATTAATGAGTATGCATTCCGTACTTGTTTCATCGATCCATTCCAAGGGATTGTAGCAGCAAACTTCGCTTCTAATGAATTGAAAGCTAAAAATGTAGCTATTTTTGCGGACAACGCATCTGATTATGCAAAAGGCCTTGCGAAATCATTTAAAGAAACAATTACAGAAAATGGCGGGAAAGTTGTAAAGGAAGAAGCGTATGTAGCGAAGGATACTGATTTCCGTACACAGTTAACAAATATTAAAGGAGAGAAGCCAGACTTTATTTTTATCCCAGGATACTATGAAGAGGTCGGTTTAATTGTGAAACAAGCACGTGAAATGGGTATTGATGTACCACTGATGGGGGCTGACGGTTGGGATTCACCAACATTAGTAGAGTTAGCTGGTGCGAAAGCGCTAAATAACACGTACATCACAAACCACTACTCTGCAGAAGACCCAGATAAAAAAATTCAAGACTTCGTAAAGGCGTTTAAAGCAGCGAACAATGATAAAGCACCAGATGCATTTAATGCACTTGGCTATGACTCAATTTACTACATTGCTGATGCTATTAAACGTGCAGGCTCTACGGATGGGGAAGCAATTAAAAATGCACTAGCTGACACAAAAGATCTTTCTTTAGTAACAGGTACTTTCTCAGTTGACGAAAATCATAACCCAATTAAAACAGCAACAGTTCTTGAATTTAAAGACGGTAAACAAGTGTTCAACTCTAAAGTTAATCCTTAATGTTTTCTAGGCAAGGGGAGGCGGGTAAACACGCCTTCCCTTTTTGTTTTCTCTTATTCAGTAAAGGTTCCCACCATTGAAGGTGATGAGATGAATGCAGATACACCAAAGCGAAATGGATAGATGATGAAAAAATTTTTAAGAGGACACAATTTACTCTCTTTTCAATAATAACATGTAGAAGTAAGTCCTATTTTTGCACTTTTCAAAAAATAAAAAGGAGTGAACGCTCATGGAATGGATACAGCAGCTTGTGAATGGTATTTCATTAGGTAGTATCTACGCATTAATAGCGCTGGGGTATACGATGGTATACGGGATTATTAAGCTGATTAACTTTGCCCACGGAGATGTCTTCATGATTGGGGCATTTATTGGCTTTTATGCAATGGCTAAATGGGAGCTTGGTTTCTTTCCAGCACTATTATTGGCAATGACAGTCTGTGCAATCTTTGGTGTTTTAATTGAACGTATTGCTTATAAGCGTTTGCGAAATGCCACACGTATTGCTGCTTTAATTACGGCAATCGGTGTATCGCTATTAATCGAATATACAACGATTTTCTTCAGAGGTGCGCAACCTGCGGCATATCCTGATGTCATTAAAAATAAATCATTTGATATTTTTGGTGTTCAAATTAGTAGTACATCTATATTAATTTTATCTGTCTCAATTGTACTGATGATTCTTTTACAATTCATCGTACATAAAACAAAAATTGGGAAAGCGATGCGTGCTGTTTCTCATGATGCCGATGCAGCACGTTTAATGGGCATTAATGTAGATAACACAATTTCAGCGACATTCGCAATAGGTTCAGCCTTAGCGGGTGCAGCAGGTGTTATCTTCGGGGTATATTACACAAAAATCGATCCATTAATGGGTGTTATTCCAGGGGTTAAAGCATTCATAGCGGCAGTACTTGGCGGTATTGGTATTATTCCTGGTGCCATGGTTGGCGGTATGTTGCTCGGTGTTGTGGAATCATTCGTAAGTGCACTTGGTTTCTCTCTATGGCGTGATGCAGCGGCATTTGTTATTTTAATTTTAATTTTAATCTTCAGACCATCGGGTATCTTTGGTAAAAATGCCCGTGAGAAAGTGTAGGTGAGTGGTGATTATGAAAAAGTCTAAAGTTTTCTGGGGCTATGCAGTATTAGCGCTAGTCATCTATGCAGTTGTTCAGGTGCTTATTTCAACGAACTTTCTCGATATTTACTATCAAAATATGTTGATCACAATGTGTATTAACATTATGCTTGCGGTCAGCTTGCACATTGTCATTGGTATTACTGGTCAGTTCTCGATTGGGCATGCCGGCTTTCTAGCGGTAGGGGCATATATTTCTGCCATTATCACAACTAAATTAATGCTTCCGTTCCCATTAGCTATTTTTTTAGGGGCACTTGCAGCAGCAGTAGCAGGTTTAATTGTAGGTATCCCGACGTTACGTTTAAAAGGTGACTATTTAGCAATTGCAACGCTTGGTTTTGCGGAAATTATACGTATTATCTTCTTAAATACGGATTATGTTGGTGGCGCAGCAGGGATGCAGGTTGAATATTTATCAAATTGGACTTATGCATTCATAGGTGTTGTTCTAACAATTTTAGTAATCTCGAACTTTACAAATTCCCGTCATGGACGCGCATGTATTTCGATTCGTGAGGACGAAATTGCGGCAGATGCAATGGGTATTAACACAACCTACTATAAAGTTGTAGCTTTCGCAATTGGTTCCTTCTTTGCTGGTCTTGCAGGGGCCATCTTTGCACATAATTTTTACATTATTCAACCGACCACTTTCAGTTTCTTAAAATCTTTTGATATTTTAATCTATGTAGTTCTTGGTGGTTTAGGCAGTCTTTCAGGATCTGTCATAGCTGCGGTCTTCTTAACAGTAGTCTCAGCATATTTAGCAAACTTCCCAGAAACACGTATGATTATTTATAGCTTAGTCTTAATAGTGGTAATGCTGTACCGTCCAACAGGTTTGATGGGAACAAAGGAAGTTACAGATTTATTTAAATTCGGTAAAAAAGGAGGTACAAAATAATGACTGGAAACCTTCTTATCAATGTTGAAAACATGGGCATTCAATTCGGTGGTTTAAAGGCGGTACAGGGCGTTAATATGTACCTAAATCAAGGAGAACTAGTAGGTCTTATAGGGCCTAATGGAGCTGGTAAAACAACGAGCTTTAACATGCTTACCGGGGTGTATAAGCCAACTGAGGGCACGATTACATTTGACAATATAAAGTTAAATGGGCTTGCACCATATCAAGTAACACAAAAAGGTATTAGTCGTACATTCCAAAATATTCGTTTATTTAAAGAGCTATCTGTTTTAGATAATGTTAAGGTAGCAAACCATTCACTTGCAAAGCATTCCATGTGGTCTTCTATTTTCCGCTTACCGAATCATTTTAAAGGTGAGACAGAAATGGAGCATCAATCTATTGAGTTTTTAAAAATCTTTGGCTTAGATGTTTATAAGGATGAACTTGCGAAAAATTTACCTTATGGGATGCAGCGCCGTCTAGAAATTGCTCGTGCTCTTGCTGCGAAACCTAAGCTACTTTTATTAGATGAGCCAGCAGCAGGGATGAACCCGCAGGAGACGCATGATTTAATGGAATTAATAGCGTTTATTCGTAAAGAATTTGGCTTAACAATTCTTCTAATTGAGCATGATATGAGCTTAGTTATGGGAATTTGTGAACGTATATACGTGCTCGATCACGGCCAATTAATCGCTGATGGGACACCAGAAGAAATCCGCAACAATCCAAAGGTAATTGAAGCTTACCTTGGCGAGGAGGTTATCAGCTAATGCTAAAAGTACAAAATATAGATGTATTTTACGGTAACATTCAAGCATTAAAGGGCCTCTCTTTAGAAGTAAATGAGGGTGAAATCGTAACGTTAATTGGTGCAAATGGTGCCGGTAAAAGTACATTATTAAAAACATTGTCAGGTTTATTAAAACCAAAGGGTGGCATCATTGAATATGAGGGCTTCTCTATCTCAGGGAAAGCTGCACAGACAATTGTAAAATCAGGAATTTCACATGTTCCAGAGGGGCGCCGTGTTTTTGCAAATATGTCCGTTGAAGAAAACTTAGAGCTTGGAGCATATCTCCGTAACGATAAAGCAGGTATCAAAAAGGATCTAGAGCATGTGTATGAATTATTCCCGCGTCTGTTGGAGCGCCGTAAACAGCAATCAGGTACATTATCTGGTGGTGAGCAACAGATGCTAGCGATGGGTCGAGCATTAATGGCAAAACCAAAATTGTTATTAATGGATGAACCTTCAATGGGGCTTGCGCCACTCATGGTAAAAAATATTTTTAATATTATTGAGCAAGTTAATAAAGAAGGTACAACCGTATTACTTGTTGAGCAAAATGCCAATATGGCTTTATCCGTAGCCAATCGTGCGTACGTACTTGAAACAGGACGTATAGTATTATCGGGCACGGCTAAAGAGCTTCAAGAGAGTGAACAAGTAAAGGCTGCTTATTTAGGTGGTTTATAAAAGATGAGGGCATCTCCGAAGATGAGATGCCTTTTATATTAGATAGGTGCTTGAAAAAAAAGATAGCAGTAGCATTCGTCTTTTATTATTTGGTATTGTGGACGAAAGGAGTGATGTTTTATGAAGTATTCAGCACAATATTTTATTGAGAAATTAAATTTAGCAGAGCATCCTGAGGGGGGATATTACATATCCTCGTTTAGAGCAGCTGAGGATATGGCTGTAAGAGATGTACAGAGACCCATTTATACGAGTATTTATTTCTTACTTCGTTCACAGGATATATCGCATTTGCATCGTTTAAAGTCGGACGAGCTTTGGTATTATCATGCTGGCAGTCCGCTAACAGTCCATATGATTTTCCCAGATGGTACATATGAGGCGAAGAAACTTGGATTAGATGTTGAGTCGGGAGAAGTACCACAAATAGCAGTACCGAAAAATACTATATTTGGCTCATCTGTAGAGGATGCAGAAGCATTTAGTTTAGTAGGCTGCATGGTTGCGCCAGGCTTTGATTTTGAAGACTTCGAATTATTTACACAAGAAGAGCTTTTAGCTGACTATCCACAGCACGAGGAAGTTATTAGAAAAATGGCTTACACAACAATTTAAAGGAAGATAGATAGCTGTTCAAAGTTAGGTGAGTCGGCTCATAGTGTTGAAAAACAAAATGGCCAAGGAAATATTGTTTACCTAGATGAGGGCTACTCGTTTAGCCCAATCGCTATATTTTATTGACAAACGCCGTTTCAAATTAGTTGAGACGGCGCTTCCTATTTACCACAAAATAGTTTCAGGATATTTAGCTTTAATTTCGATTTCATGTAACGATTTTTTTGTAGTAATTGCGGCTTCCATGAGTTGTGATTTTAGCATTACATATTCATTGTCTTCTAACATTAATCGGAGAGCAAATGATGCTAATTGAGCTTTACGCTCCTCTAGGCTTAGTTGAATATACTCTAAGTTCAAAACATCGATGTACTGTGTTGCATACCGGAATGTTAATGGACTTTTAGTATGGAGCATTCTTAAAAATACTAAGTATTCTTCCTCATTAAGCTCCTGCTCTAAACAGTTAGCAACCGCTGCCTGGAATTTACGAATAGCGGCAACATCAATATTCCAATCAGAAGAATCAATTAGCTCCTGATGTAGGCGAATGAAATCGTTTAAAGCGATAGCAGTAAAGATTAGCTCAGGCCAAAGAATCTCTGCTGCGAAATAAGCATTTTTGTGGGGAAAAATTAGTTCATGCTGTATCAAAACACTTTTATTGAGACCATTGCTAACAAACTCAAGCTGATGCTCCCCCTGGGCAGCTTGACGTAGATTATAACAAACACGAAGAATGCGCAGGCGCGCTCCTTGATAATCATAATACTTGTTTTCATCACCAGTTATTTTGTAAATAGCATTAATAAGCTCATCTAAATCCCAAAAATCCCCGCTAACACGTGCCCCAGTTAACTGCTCAGTACTTTGAATTGACAGCATAGTTCCATCCCCTTAAACTGCTTTATTTTGGTGTGTATTTAAGTAGTCTAAATAGTTCTGTTCGTTCTTTATCTGTTAAATCGCGCCACTGTCCAACTTTTAAATTGCCAAGCTTAATATTCATAATACGAATGCGTTGTAGACGCTTAACGGAGTAGCCAAGTGCCGAACACATACGACGTATTTGGCGATTTAAACCTTGCTCTAAAATGATTTTAAAGACTTTATCAGAAATTTTTTCGACATGACAAGGTAAGGTTGTAGTATCTAAAATATCTACACCCGCTCCCATTTTTTTGATGAATTGCTCCGTAATGGGTTTATCGACTTGCACGATATATTCTTTTTCGTGATGATTTTCAGCACGTAAAATTTTATTGACGATGTCACCATCATTTGTCAGTAATAATAGCCCTTCTGACTCTTTATCTAGTCGTCCAATATGGAAAATGCGAAGAGGATGATTGACAAAATCAACGACATTTCCTTTTATATGACGTTCAGTTGTACTTGTAATTCCTACTGGTTTGTTTAAGGCAATATATACGAGCTGTTCTTCTTTCTTTACCTCTTTTCCATCAACACAAACCATATCACCAGCTGCTACTTGACTACCAACTGTAGCAAGTTCACCATTAATGGTTACTTTACCTTCTTCTACCCATTTATCCGCACCGCGACGAGATACGATGCCTGTTTCACTCAAATATTTATTAATGCGCATACTGTTCTCCTATACATTTATATTATTTTTAAGTATACATTATAGTTGGTCACACCGTGAATTCTAGAAGCTTTTCTAGGAAAAATAACTCATTCCAGGAAAACAACTTTCGTGATTCTCCTCGTCGTTCTACCCCCTTATCCCTTGTGCTTTCATACCAATTTGCTTCCTTAATCACAAACGAATTTTAATAGGAATCTAAAAAATTTTAAAAAAGTTGAAATTATTTTTCGTTTCTGACAATATATTGTGTAAGAGGGTATCTATGAAATTATTGTTATTTCGATAAAAAATGACGATATTTGTAGATTATTTTCTCATCATTTTGTGTAAAGGGGAGAAGTAAAATGGTTTATGCATTTCCAAACACTGAAGGGTCGGTAGTTCAATTCAAAGAGAAATATGAAAATTACATTGGTGGAGAATGGACACCTCCAGTGAAAGGACAATACTTTGACAATGTGACACCTGTTACTGGACAAGTTTTTACACAAGTAGCTCGTTCTACTGCTGAGGATATTGAACTTGCACTTGATGCAGCACATGCCGCAAAAGATGCATGGGGAAAAACATCCCCAACAGAGCGTGCAAACATTTTACTTAAAATTGCGGACCGCATAGAACAAAACTTAGAAAAGCTAGCCGTTGCCGAAACATGGGATAACGGAAAAGCGGTACGTGAAACATTAAATGCAGATATCCCTCTTGCAATTGATCATTTCCGTTATTTTGCGGGAGCTTTACGTGCACAGGAAGGCGCAGTAAGCCAAATCGATAACGATACTGTCGCTTATCATTTCCATGAGCCAATTGGGGTAGTAGGTCAAATTATCCCATGGAACTTCCCGTTATTAATGGCTGTTTGGAAGCTAGCACCAGCACTTGCAGCTGGAAACTGTGTGGTGTTAAAACCTGCAGAGCAAACACCAACTTCGATTATGGTGCTCGTTGAATTAATAGAAGATTTATTGCCATCAGGTGTACTAAATGTTGTCAATGGCTTTGGCTTAGAGGCAGGGAAGCCGCTCGCATCAAACCCACGCATCGGTAAAATTGCCTTTACGGGTGAGACAACGACAGGTCGCTTAATTATGCAATATGCTTCGCAAAATCTTATTCCAGTTACATTAGAATTGGGCGGCAAATCGCCAAACATCTTCTTTGAGGATATTATGGACGAAGATGATGCCTTTTTAGATAAAGCAGTAGAGGGCTTTGTATTATTCGCATTAAACCAAGGTGAAGTATGTACATGTCCTTCTCGTGCATTAATTCAAGAATCTATTTACGATAAATTTATGGAGCGCGTCCTACAGCGTGTTGAAGCGATTAAAGTTGGAAATCCACTTGATCCGAATACGATGATGGGTGCGCAAGCTTCAAGTGAGCAAATGGAAAAAATCCTTTCTTACTTAGATATTGGAAAGCAAGAAGGTGCAGAATGTCTAATTGGCGGAGAGAAAAATAATGTAGGAGCAGGCTTTGAAAATGGTTACTACATTAAGCCAACTGTCTTCAAAGGACATAATAAACTGCGTATTTTCCAAGAAGAAATTTTCGGGCCAGTTGTTGCTGTAACAACATTTAAAACAAAAGAAGAAGCGTTAGAAATCGCGAATGACACATTATACGGTTTGGGTGCAGGTGTATGGACACGTGATATGAATACAGCCTATCGCTTTGGTCGTGGTATTCAAGCAGGACGTGTTTGGACAAACTGCTACCACGCTTATCCTGCACATGCAGCATTCGGTGGCTATAAAATGTCAGGGGTTGGTCGTGAAAACCATAAGATGATGTTAGCTCACTATCAACAAACGAAAAACCTATTAGTTAGCTACAGTGAAAACAAACTTGGTTTCTTCTAATCAATAGGGAGGTGCATGAGCGTGGTCGAGCGAGTTATAGCAACAGAGGAAGCGCTAGCACTAAAAGAATTATTGAAAGAAAAGCATGGTCCTGTTATATTTCATCAATCAGGTGGATGCTGCGACGGCTCTTCGCCAATGTGTTATCCAGAGGGCGACCTACTATTAGGTGATCAAGATGTTTGCCTAGGAGAGATTGGTGGTGCTCCCTTCTATATGCATAAAAATCAATACGACTACTGGAAGCATACACAAATAATCTTAGACGTTGTCGATGGTAGAGGTGGTATGTTTTCACTTGAAGGCGTTGAAGGGAAACGGTTCTTAACAAGATCAAGAGCCTTTTCAACAGAGGAGTTAAAGGAATTAGGTGTAATTTAAAGACTTTAGTGACAGCGGCAAACAGTATTGCCGCTGTTTTTTATGTTGATTTATTTGGAAAGTTTATGTGAGGTTATATGGCTACTTGATAGGAGGCTTTCACACAAAAAATCATGTGCTACTGTCGCTTCGTTAGCAGGAATGAAACCAATCCAACGTTATGATGATGAGCCAAAATGAATGAATCCTTTTTTGTTTAATTACGTAAATATGGAAAAGGAGCGTGTTAAACATGGATTTCGTTATGATTGAAAATCAGTTTACAAATATGGTGGAGGATGTCTCGAATGCTGTTGGCCGGACAGTGCATCGTAAAATTGTGTTAGCCATAGCTAGCAAATATGTGGCATCTGGAAAACCTTTTGATTCTGTTAAGTATAAAGAAGTATTACAAGAAATGAAAAAGCAAACTTCATGGACATCTCCGTTAAGAACAACGGTAGGTTATAGTATTGCTGCAAATTTATTGGAGCAAGAAGATCCACAACAAGCCGTAAAAAATTTACTGCACAACGTGAATATAATGAAGGAAGCGAAATTTAGAAGTGGGAATTTTAGTTTTATTGGAGCACAGTTTTTAACTGAAGAGGAAAGCGAGAAGCGTGCACATGCACAGGCGGCACGTGCATTATTTGATGCAATCCGTAAACATCATAAGTTTTTAACGTCATACGATGATATTCCTTATGCAGTATTGTTAAGTAGCCCCTCTGATGATGCGGAGCTACGTGCGGAAACAATGAATCGTTATTATAAAGAATTACGTACGTATAATTTTAATGCGGGTAATGAGCTTCAATGGCTATCGCAATTACTGACTTTCTTATCAGCCCAATATGATAATAATCTAGTGCCAAATGTTGTGACGATCCGTGACACACTAAAGAATCAGGATGTAAAGGTCAAGACGATGCACTATCCTTTACTTGGTTTTTTAGCAATCCTTGAAGTGAATCAAGTACAGCTTCAACAGATTGTTGATGTATATAATGAGTTAAAAGATATGAAACTTTTAAAATGGCATCGTGAATTTGTGTTATTTATGGCCATACAAATTGTAATTTATGATATGGCGCAGGTGCAACAATCCTTATCAATGACGATCATGTCATCTATTGAATTATTAATTCAAGCACAGCAAGCAGCAATGTTCGCGGCAATGGGGGCAGCAGCTGTAGCATCAAGTTCTTCGTGATAAAATAAAGAAGAACTTGATTTTTTGGAGGTGCATTTGAAGGATGAAGGAAACAAAGCTTTGGATGAATGGCCAATGGCAGAACGCAAAGGAAACATATGAGCTAAGTTCGCCCTATAGTGGTGAGGTTATTGCAAAGGTAGCTAAAGCATCAATTACTGACGTTGAGCAAGCAATAGAAGGTGCACATAAGGCATTCCAAACGTTTAAAAAGACAACAGCCTACGAACGTGCCGAAATATTATATAAAGTGGTTAACATAATGCGTCAGCGCAAAGAGGAATTAGCTGAAATTTTAGCCCTAGAGGCAGGTAAGCCAATATCGGCAGGTTTAACTGAAATAGAACGTACAATAGCAACTTATCAATTTGCTGCGGAGGGTGCTAAGCAAGCAAACGGTGAAACGGTACCGATGGATGCTGCACCAGGGGCAGGAGATCGTATCGGCTGGACAAAACGAGAGCCTATAGGTGTAATTTCAGCCATAACACCATTTAATTTTCCATTCAATTTAGTGGCACATAAATTAGGTCCTGCTTTTGCAGTTGGAAATACGGTAGTCTTAAAGCCAGCGACGCAAACGCCATTAAGCTCTATCGTGATGGCAGAAATTTTCCAGCGAGCGGGTCTACCTAATGGTGCGCTTCAAATTATTACAGGTAGCGGAGGGGAGCTAAGTGATACACTAGTGACCCACCCACTTGTGAAAAAGGTGACATTCACGGGTAGTGGTAAGGTTGGTTTAGGCATTAAAGAAAAAGTAGGCTTGCGTAAAGTCACTTTAGAGCTTGGTTCCAATGCTGCAGTAATTGTCGAGCCATCGACACCAATTGATAAAATTATTTCGCGTTGTGTCGGTGGTGCTTTTAATTTTGCTGGACAGGTTTGTATCTCTTTACAACGTATTTATGTACACGCATCTATTATTGATGAATTTACAAAGGCGTTTGTAGCGGAGACAGAAAAATTAGTGGTAGGTGATCCACTAGATACAAATACGGATGTTAGTGCAATGATTAATCCAAAAGAAGTTGAACGTATTCGTCAATGGATTGACGAAGCAAAGTCACAAGGTGCGATAGTTGCAACAGGCGGAACATTTACGGAACGTACTTTAACGCCAACTGTTATGACGAATGTGACGTCGGATATGAAAGTTGTTTGTCAGGAAACATTCGCGCCAATCGTCTCAATTGTTTCATATGAAACATTAGACGACGCTATTCGACTAGTGAATGAGTCGGAACTTGGTTTAAATGCTGGCATTTATACGAATGTGTTACCTGATGCATTACGTGCAGCAGATGAAATACAAGCGGGTGCTGTTATTATTAATGATATTCCGACATTTAGGGTCGATAATATGCCATACGGTGGCGTAAAAATGAGTGGCTACGGGCGCGAAGGTATTAAGTGGGCAATTGAGGAAATGACAGATATGAAATTTATAACGATGAAAAAATCGTTCTAATTTGCATCAACTCTTTTTCTACGATACGATGACGAAAGAACATTTCATGAAGGGAAGTTGCAAGAACTATGACAAACAACGCAATACCGATGGGTCAGTCACGTACTGTTCAAACGCGTCTCGTATTACCGCCAGATACAAATAATCACAACTCCATTTTTGGTGGAAGAGTGTTAGCTTATATTGATGAAATTGCTGCAATTACGGCAATGAAGCATGCGAAAGGGCATGTAGTTACAGCCTCTATTGATTCAGTTGATTTTTTATCGGCAGCACATGTAGGGGATATTTTAGAAATCGAAAGTATTGTTTCCTCAACTGGACGTTCTTCAATGGAAGTTTACGTTCGGGTTATTTCACGAAACATTGAAACTCGTGAGGAAAAATTAACGACAGAATCCTTTGTAACGATGGTTGCAGTAGATGATGATGGTAAACCTAAGCCAGTTCCTGCAATTTATCCTGAAACAGATGCAGAAAAACGTCTGTTTGAAACAGGCCCTGCAAGACGAGAACATCGTAAGCAAAAACGGGAATTACCGCATTAAAAGAGAAAAGGGAAATTGACGTATACTGTCAGTTTCCCTTTTTGTGCTTACATTTTTAACTCATTTACCACATTAATCAGTGAATCGGAGGAAGAAGAAACGAGTGTAGCTCCTTGTGACAGTTCAGTAATCAAGTTAGAGATTGTTGAAATATCTCTGGATGTATTTACATACTGCTGTTGAATTCCAGCAACAGCATCGGCGATATCATTAAATGATTTAGATAAACTGTTTTGTGTATCTACGCTATGTTGAATCTTTTGATCCACGTTAATAACTGAATTAGACATTGTTGTAATATTACTTTCTGTTTCTCTAATGAGATGAGAAACATTTTGTACAGCATTTTTTGTCTCTTCTGCAAGCTTACGAACTTCCTCTGCTACAACAGCAAAACCTTTACCATGCTCACCCGCACGGGCTGCCTCGATAGAAGCATTCAATGCTAATAAGTTGGTTTGATCGGCAATTCCCGTAACTAGCCCTACAATCTCTGATATTTTTTGAGAAGATGTGCGTAATTGGTTCATCGTAACTTCAAGACTGTTTACACTTTGCAAAATAACTTGTATTAAATCATTTTGATCTTGTAGCTGCTGCTGTCCGCGTTTGGATTTTTCCTGTGTATCAGCAACGAAGGATAAGCCTTGTTTAGTCGCTACTGCGATATCGTCCGTTTGAGAAGAAATGACTAATAAAGAGGCTGCTGTTTCTTCACTAATCCCATTGAGCTCCTCTGCCGTTTTTTGAATGGTAGTGACAAGTGCGTGTTTTGTGTCATCAGCTGCTGCTCGAATGCGTTCCTCTTCTTTTTCATAGGCTTCGATTACAAGCTGCTGCTCGAAATTAATGATTTTGCAGAAGGCATTGATAGCACGTATGGCATCATGTTTTGATAAATCCAACTCATTTGTAAAGCGTGTAAATGTCGTTGTTAATGACTGGAATGAGGCGATATACCACTTTGATTGTAGACCAATTCGAACATGGGTTTCAGCGATTGCCTTCCGTTCATCAATATAAGCGTTGTTAATATGACTTTCGAAAATATCACTCAAGTGCTTATGTAAAGTAACTTTTAAACGATCGATTTGTGACGTTCTGTTTATAATATCTAACAAATCTTGGCTTAAACTAATAGCTGCATAAAATTGATCCACCATTTCAGGAACTAAATCTTTAGCTAAAGGCTGTAGTTGTTTAATGATGGCTAAATCCTCAATTGTTAAATCTAAAAGTTGCAACTGTTTTTGAAGTTTTGGATAGTTTGATACATCCAATTGTACATTATTTTTATAATTTTCAGGTGCTAATGTAATTGAGTAGCTAGAATCGTTCTTTTTTGTAAACCAACTCATTGTCTGTTTGCTCCATTCTTTATAAATGCATAGTAGTATATAAAAATCGAATTGCTTAGTTTGTTAATTTTTCGGAATATATGGTATTTAGTCTATTCTACTATTTTTTGTCGTGAATTTGGTTAAAATTTTAGTGTATTTCTTTATTTTTTATAGGCATTATAGACGACTGTCGCTTAAAAGTCATGAAATAGACTATTAAAAAGGTAGTAGGTAAATTGAATTTAAAATAGGAAACCTGTAAAATACGAACTGTTTAGATTGAACGTAACAATGGTTTTGAGGAGGTATTACATGGAAAAGAAGCGTTTCAAATTTGTTATTCCGGTTATGGTAATTGTAGCGATTGGCTCGGTTTACATGTTAAGAAACTACTATGCTGAAGTACCAGACTTAGATCAACTATTAATTACTATCTGTGCAACAATAGTATCTGGGGTACTCGCTTACTTTTTATTTCCACAGCAAGGCGAACATAAAGTTGATGATCGTGGTCCTTACTGACAGTAGAAAGGCACCTTAGAAAAATCTCAGGTGCCTTTAATATGTTGTGCGAGTAAACGCTTTGCGCGGGTACTTCTCGTCATCGATGACGATGGTCCTGAAGGAATTAAGGTTTAAATAATTTGAACCAGCCTTTAAGCTTAAAGACTGCCAGCATAAATAAAGCGATAAAAATCATAATTCCGAGTACGATAAAGTAGCTAAATCTCCCGTGTAGCTCTGGCATATATTCGAAATTCATGCCATAAACACCGGCAATGAATGTTAGCGGAATAAAGATTGTTGAAACAATTGTTAAGGTCATCATGATGCCATTCATACGACTAGAGCTCATCGCCATATAGCTATCACGCATATCTGCAGTGAGCTCACGGTTGGATTCAATCATTTCGGTGAGTTTAAGCAGATGATCGTAAATATCTCCGAAATAAGCTCGTTCTGATTTATTTAGTGAAAATCGGTAAGAGTTAAGGATACGATATAATAGATCACGCATTGGTAATATGGTGCGACGTAGATCAAGCAAATCACTACGGAATTCAAACACAATTTTCATAGCGTTAAGGTTACTTTGATAGGTAAGCTCATCTTCTAGTGCATTTAAATGATCCTCAATCTTATAGACAAGCGGGAAATAGTTATCAACGATTTTATCGATTATCTGGTATGTTAAATAGATGGTGCCACGTTCCCAATTCTTTGGCTGTTTTTCTAACATCATTTGTACTCGATCTATCTCCGGTGCTGAATTTTTATGAAATGTGACAATAAATTTATTAGAAACAAAAATGTTTACTTCTTCAGCTGTTAATTCTTCGTTAACTCTTTGGATAACAAAGAAGTGGAAATCATCATAAAAATCGAGCTTTGGTCGCTGTAAACGCATTAAACAATCTTCTATAGCGAGTGGGTGAAAATGGAAAAATGTATCTAACAGTAGTTCTTCCTCATCGGTCGGACAATTAAAATCGACCCAGTACCATTCAAATTCGTTTTTGTGTATATCTTCAAGCGGAAAATCCTTTATAAGCTTTTGGTCTTTTGTAATGCCAATTGTACGTATCACAGCATTCACCTCAATTCTGTTAATTATAGCTTAACAGGTGTATATATCTTCACAACAAACTTTCTTTATAACATATCCAACCACCAAATAAAGCAGTCGCAAAGAATCTAGATGGTTTTGTAAAACCTGCCTGCTGTAATAGTGCTAAAATGTCCTCTTCACGCATAAATGAAAGAGAACGTATCGATTTCTCCATTTCTGCTACTTCCGATGGTGTTAGCTTTGTATGCTGTAGCCAATAAGCACGCCATAAATCAAATTGTAGCTCAGTTTCTAAGGAACCTTGCTGCCCATATTTTGAGACGAGGACAAAGGGAGCACCAGGCTTTAAATTATTCGCTATTTCTTGTAATGTTGCAAGCTTCTCCTGATCATCTTGTATAAAGTGAAGCACTAATACACAGCTTGCTGCATCAAACTTCACTGCAGGTAACTGAGTATCCAGTATAGTTCCTTGATATAAAGAAATATTATTAGGTAGAGATTTTAAACGTTCACCAGCGATTTGCAGCATCGCTTCTGACGGATCTATACCAACAAATGACCAATGAGGACTTTTCTCAGCAAGCTGTAAAATCTCATTGCCGCTTCCGGAGCCAACTACTAAAAATTCAGCTGTTTCATGTAACGCAGATTGGTAAAAGGTTTGTGTCAAACGTAGCATTGCATCATAGCTAGGGAGCGTGCGACGAATACCTTTTTCGTATTCGTTGGCAAGTTTGTTATTAAATTCCATCGGTTATCACATGCCTTTCAAAAAAATTTTAAAATCCAATTTATATTTGAAACTATTTAAGAAATAGATCCGTAAATAGTAGTACATAAAATAAAAAATTAAATGGAAGGATTGATATAAATGGAAACTAAATGGTCTAAGGTAATCATACACGCAAGTGCGTTTTTTGCGCCATGGTTAGTACCGATTATATTTTTCTTAATCAGCTCAGATGAAGAGGTAAAAAGTATTTCCGTGCAAGCCTTATTGTTCCAAGTTGTGATGGGGGTATTAATGACAATTTCGGGGATTTTAAGCTTCCTAATCATTGGTATACCGTTCTTAATTGTGTTTGGTATCATGTATTTTATTGCACCAATTATCGGTATTGTAAAGGCTCTATCTGATGAGCATTGGCGTTATCCAATAGTTGGTCGATGGGTATAATTTTTATAGACGCAAGTATATGCTAGTTGCATATGCTTGCGTTTTTTCTATAGCTGAAAAGGGCATCTTATAACTAAGAAACTTATTTCAACGGTTGTCCAAACATCCGCTGAAATAAGTGAAGCCTCTGGCGGATGTTAGCCTAAAATCATCGCTTCCTTACGATAACGGCTAACTGACCTGCATCAAGCTGCTGACGCTACGCTTTCGGGCAAAAAACATCCTGCTCGCCAAACCACAAAGCCGATTCCGGACGCAATTATTTCTGGCATAGGCATAATTGATTTTTTCTAAGTGCGAAATAATTGCAATTATTTTCAAGCGTTTTGTATAATATACTCAAAGAAAGTCAAAGATAGTCAAAGTCAGTGAAGTAAGCGAGGTGTATTCCTAAAATGCGTAATATATCAGACATCATAGAAGGCTACTTAAAGCAAGTGCTTGAATTAGGTGGAGAAGGGCATATTGAAATAAAACGTAGTGAAATCGCAGATAAATTTCAATGCGTGCCCTCACAAATAAATTATGTAATCAATACTAGATTTACTGTCGAGCGAGGTTATCTTGTTGAAAGCAAACGTGGTGGTGGTGGATACATTCGAATTTTACGTGTCCGCGCGAATTCACAAATTGATCTGATTGATGATGTCCTCGCGCAAATAGAAGGTGGGGCATCGCAAACAATGGCAGAAGATTTAGTGTATCGACTAATTGATGAGCAGGTAATTTCAAAGCGAGAAGCGAAATTAATGTTAGCAGCAGTTGATCGCTCAACTCTCGATTTGCAACTCCCATTACGGGATATTATTCGAGCAAGAATTTTACGAGCGATGCTAACAACGATTAAATATGAACAGCACAAATAAAGAGGTGATGGGAATGATATGCGAACATTGTAAGCAGCGTAATGCGACAGTTACCGTAACACAAATTCAAAATGGTCAAAAAGTAGAGCATCATTATTGTGACGTCTGTGCCTCGCAGTTCCATCCATTTCATGCTGAGTTTAAGCAAGAGCCAATATCTATTCAGCAGTTATTATCCAATTGGTTTGGCTCCCCTACATGGCAGCAACAACAAGTGGGTGAAAAACAGCAGGCACCACCACAACCGCAAACATGCCCACAATGTGGATTTACGTATAAACAATTTTTAAAAGAAGGTAAGTTTGGATGCCCTAGCTGCTATGATACCTTTGGTGAACACTTACCGAAGCTCTTTAACCGTATACAGGCTGGTCCTCAACATATAGGAAAAATGCCCGGTGCCCAAAATAATGTCTATGTCATCAAAAAGCAAATTGAAGATATTCGTAAACGTATGAAGATTGCTGTAGATGAAGAACAATTTGAAGAGGCCGCAAAGCTTCGTGATGAAGCGAAGGAACTTGAGAAGCAGCTACAATTTGAAGGTGGTGATGTGTCGTGATGATTGAGTCATTTTTAGAGCGTGCTACACCGATATGGATGAGTGTAGAGGACGATTATTCAGATATTGTCATAAGTACACGCATTCGCCTTGCTCGAAATTTAGATGGTTATCGTTTTCCATTAGCCTTTACAGAGGATGAAGCATTACAGGTGGAACACGCAGTTACACATGCAATCAAGGATAGTACAGAACTTCGAGAAAATTATTCATATTTTGCTATTAAAGACTTAACGTCTTTACAGCGTCAAATACTTGTGGAAAAGCACTTGATTAGTCCTCAGCTTGCAAAAAAAGAGCGAGTTGGCTCCATGCTCTTATCTGATGACGAATCAACTAGCATTATGGTGAACGAAGAAGACCATTTACGCATTCAATGTATGACGGCGAGCTTTCAACTTCAAAAGGCATACGAGCAAGCTAATAAAATTGATCGTACCTTAGAGAAAGCCTTGCCTTACGCATTTCGAGATACATTTGGTTATTTAACAAGTTGTCCAACAAATATTGGTACTGGTTTACGAGCATCTGTCATGATGCACCTGCCTGCCCTTACACTTACGGGTCAGATGAATCAAATCATTAATGCGATGACACGATTAGGAATGACGGTAAGAGGAATATATGGGGAGGGTAGTGAAAATATAGGGAATGTTTACCAAGTGTCAAATCAGATTACACTAGGGAAAACAGAGGATGATATTTTAGCCGATATCCAAAGTGTCGCTGAAAAAATAATTCAAAAAGAACGACATGCAAGAGGAAAGTTAATGGAAAAAGCAGAGCTTGCCTTAGAAGACCGTGTATACCGTGCTTTAGGGACATTAACACATGCTCGAATTTTAACGAGTGAGGAAGCTGCTACCTGTCTTTCAAATGTTCGTTTAGGAGTAGATTTACGGTTAATTGAAGGTATTAAAGCGACTAAATTAAACGAATGTGTTGTTAGTATGCAACCTGGATTTTTACAGAATTACGCAGGTGACGTTTTGCCACCTACTGAGCGAGATCGCGTACGAGCGGAAATGCTTCGTGAGGCACTATCTCGAGAAAATATGAGTAAGCCTATTATTCGGAGAAAAGGAGAGGATTCATTTGATGTTTAATCGTTTTACACAACGCGCGCAAAAAGTATTACAGCTTGCCCAAGAAGAGGCAATTCGTTGGAAACACGAATCAATTGGAACAGAGCATATTCTATTAGGGCTTATCCGTGAAGGTGGCGGTATTGCTGCAAAAGCATTAGAAGCCATTGATATTAGTCCCCAAATGATTGAATCAGGTATCGAAGAGCTTGTAGGGAAAGGTAAAGAAGATGTTGGTCCAATTGTCCACTACACACCTCGCGCTAAAAAGGTAATAGAACTATCAGTCGATGAATCACGTAAATTAGGTCATTCCTATATCGGCACAGAGCATTTACTATTAGCGCTTATTCGTGAGGGTGAAGGTATAGCGGCCCGTGTATTAAATAATGCTGGTGTCGGATTGAATAAGGCTCGTCAGCAAGTGCTATTGTTATTAGGTAATAACGATAATGCTCAATCTGGTCAACAAGCTGCACAGGCTGCCAATACACCAACATTAGATAGCCTTGCGCGTGATTTAACGCAAATTGCTCGTGAAGGCACTTTAGATCCAGTCATTGGTCGAAGCAAGGAAATTACACGTGTTATTGAGGTTCTATCACGTCGTACAAAAAATAACCCTGTATTAATCGGGGAGCCAGGTGTTGGTAAAACAGCTATTGCTGAAGGCTTGGCACAGCAAATTATTAATAATGAAGTCCCAGAAATTCTTCGTGATAAACGTGTTATGACACTTGATATGGGGACAGTTGTTGCTGGAACAAAATATCGTGGTGAATTTGAGGACCGCTTGAAAAAGGTAATGGATGAAATTCGCCAAGCAGGAAATGTTATTTTATTCATCGATGAATTGCACACATTGATCGGTGCGGGTGGTGCAGAAGGTGCCATAGATGCGTCAAATATTTTAAAACCATCTTTAGCACGTGGCGAGCTGCAATGTATTGGTGCAACGACACTAGATGAGTATCGCAAATATATTGAGAAGGATGCGGCATTAGAGCGTCGTTTCCAACCAATTCAAGTTGATGAACCAACTGTAGAAGAAGCAATTCAAATTATTCAAGGCTTACGTGATCGTTATGAAGCACATCACCGTGTGAAAATCACTGATGAAGCAATTGAAGCGGCAGCAAAAATGAGTGATCGATATATTTCTGATCGTTTCTTACCAGATAAGGCGATTGACTTAATCGATGAAGCCGGTTCTAAAGTCCGCTTACGTTCATTCGCAGTGCCACCAAACTTAAAGGCACTTGAAGATAAGCTTGAAAATGTGCGCTCTGAAAAGAATGCAGCTGTCTCAGGTCAAGAATTTGAAAAGGCAGCATCATTAAGAGATACAGAGCAAAAGCTAAAAGATGAAATCGAAACTACAAGAAAAAACTGGAAGGAAGAACAAGGTAAAGCCGAGTCAAAAGTGACAGTGGATGATGTAGCAGCGGTAGTATCTATGTGGACTGGAATTCCCGTTTCGAAAATTGCGTCAGAAGAATCGTCTAAGTTATTACAACTTGAAGAAGAGTTACACAAACGGGTTGTAGGTCAAGGAGAAGCAGTAGAGGCAATTTCTCGTGCAATACGTCGCGCAAGAGCTGGTTTGAAAGATCCGAAACGACCAATTGGCTCATTTATTTTCTTAGGCCCTACAGGGGTTGGTAAAACAGAGCTTGCCAGAGCACTAGCTGAGGTTATGTTTGGCGATGAGGACGCAATGATTCGCGTGGATATGTCTGAGTACATGGAAAAACATTCGACTTCACGTTTAGTTGGTTCACCTCCAGGCTATGTAGGTTTTGATGATGGCGGTCAACTAACGGAAAAGGTTCGTCGTAAACCGTATTCAGTAGTATTACTAGATGAAATTGAGAAGGCTCATCCAGATGTTTTCAATATCTTACTTCAAGTACTTGAAGATGGCCGTTTAACAGATTCTAAAGGTCGAGTGGTCGATTTCCGCAATACCGTTGTTATTATGACTTCAAACGTCGGTGCAGATGCTTTAAAATATCAGAAAAACCTTGGCTTTAATGTAGGTGGTACTGATACGAAGTATAAAGATATGAAGGGTACAATGCTCGAGGAATTGAAAAAAGCATTCCGTCCAGAGTTCTTAAACCGTATCGACGAAATGATTGTCTTCCACTCACTAGAAAAAGAACATTTAAAAGAAATCGTCGCAATGATGGCGAATGCTTTAACAAAACGTCTGAAGGAGCAAGACATTTCGTTAGAGTTAACGGATTCGGCACTCGAGAAAATTGCAGAGGAAGGCTACGATCCTCAATACGGTGCTCGTCCACTACGTCGTTCGTTGCAAAAACAAGTAGAAGACCGTTTATCGGAAGAACTGCTGAAAGGCAATGTAGAGAAGGGTAATCAAGTTATTATTGATTACGTAAATGAAGAGTTTGTTGTGAAGAAAAAAGAGGAAGTTTCTACTTCTAAATAATCTTCAACAGTGGGGGCATTCATCCCTCATCTGCCCATTAAATGTTTATTTGAAAAGAACAGCAAGGCATAGTGCCAAGCTGTTCTTTTTTATCGTCATTTAGCATTTCTGAAGGTGGTTCCTTTTTAGAGGGTTCCAAACACCTACTGAAATAGAGGAACTTAGTCTAAGAGCGCCACGTCCTGTGGTAACGACTGAGTGACCACCATCACGTTGCCCCCAAAGCCTCGTCGGACGATTTTAAAAGGAATAAATTATGCGGGCACAATTAAAAATCCGGACGTAATTACGCCAAGGCTTAAATTGATGTACAATAAATATAAGAACAAATATTCGAGGTGGATGCATTTTGGCGAAGAAAAAAACAAAATTTGTATGCTCAAGCTGCGGCTATGAATCCGCAAAATGGATGGGAAGATGTCCAGGGTGTGGGGAATGGAATAAGATGGTTGAAGAGGTGGAGGTGGTCGCGAAAGGGCCACGTGGGGCATTCCAGCATTCTGCTACGGTTACTCAAAAGGCTCTCCCTATTATGCAGATTGAAGCAGCTGAGGAATCACGAGTTGCAACAGAAATGGGTGAGCTTAACCGAGTGTTAGGTGGAGGTATCGTGCCGGGTTCTCTTGTATTAATTGGGGGAGATCCTGGGATTGGGAAATCGACGTTGTTATTACAAGTATCTGCGTTGCTTTCGAATAAAGGGCATCGCGTGCTTTATATTTCTGGTGAGGAATCCATCCGTCAAACAAAGCTACGTGCAGAACGTTTAGGAGTGGTGTCACAGGAGCTGTATATCTATTCTGAGACGAATTTAGAGTTTTTAAATCAGACTATTGACGATGTGCAGCCAAAGTTTGTTATTGTCGATTCGATTCAAACTGTTTTTCATCCAGAGGTAACGAGTGCACCTGGTAGTGTATCACAAGTGCGTGAATGTACAGCAGAACTTATGCGGATTGCAAAAACAAAGGGAATTGCAATTTTCTTAGTTGGACATGTAACAAAAGAGGGCCAAATTGCAGGGCCACGTATATTGGAGCATATGGTTGATACGGTATTGTATTTTGAAGGGGAACGACATCATAATCACCGTATTTTACGCAGCCAAAAAAACCGTTTTGGCTCTACGAATGAAATTGCTATCTTTGAAATGCTTCAGGGGGGCTTAAAGGAAGTGTTAAACCCGTCTGAGTTGTTTTTACAGGAGCGTTCACAGGGAGCGGCAGGATCAACAATCGTAGCCTCAATGGAGGGTACACGGCCAATTCTAGTTGAAATTCAGTCACTTGTAACACCAACAAGTTTTAATTATCCAAAACGAATGGCAACAGGTGTCGATCAAAACCGTGTACAACTGCTTATGGCTGTTCTTGAAAAGAGAATGGGCCTCATGTTACAGGCTCAGGATGCATATATTAAAGTTGCTGGCGGCGTGAAACTGGATGAGCCTGCAATTGATTTAGCGGTGTTGACAAGCATCGTTTCAAGTTTTAAGGATCAGGCTGTCAGAGCAACGGACTGCTTTATTGGGGAAGTAGGTTTGACAGGCGAGGTGCGTCGTGTATCTCGTATTGAACAACGTGTGATTGAGGCAGCAAAGCTCGGATTTAAACGGGCCTTCATACCGGTTTCGAATATAGGTGGATGGGATTTTCCACAAGGTATTGAGATAGTTGGTGTGGAAACGATAAAGGATGCATTGAATGCTTGCTTTAGAGAGCTATAAAAAAGCTTGTGCATGTTGGGCAATGTTCTGACATGCACTTTTAATTTATTTCAGCGGGTGTACAAACACCCGCTGAAATAAATTAAAGCCTCCGGCGGATGTCACGGAAATCGGCAAGGAGTTCTTTGTGCATGCACAAAGCCGATTCCGGACGCAATTATGCCGAGGCATAATTGATTTGCAAGCTTTTGTAATTCATAGATAGAAGGTAGGAAACTCTAAAGGGGGTAATGGCGTCTAAGATAACGTCTGTGAAAAGGCTTCTTTAATGCCCAGCAGATGCTTAAGCATGGAAGGATTTCAATAATTGATTGTCCTCTTTCATTAGAATCGAAATGGTTGATCACAAGAATATTGATGATACTTTGATGGGTTCATAAAAGATTTTCTACAGTAAACTATGTATAATTATATAGTAAAAATGGGAGGTGACAGTTATGAAAAAATTTGTTCAAATTGCTTTTTTACTGATTGGAGGAGCATTAGGCCTTGTTTTCTTACCGCCATTATACGAATTGCTTCATTTATCATCTAATCCTTGGCTTGATAATCCCTACGTATCAGTAGCTTTAGGAGCGCTTTTACTGTTTACACTATCATTTGCCTTTTCAGATTATTTCGTAAGGCTAATTAGTTGGATGGAAGACGTGCTATTTAAAGTGCCTGTTGGAGATTTATTATTTGGTACACTGGGACTTATTATCGGGCTAATCGTTGCTTATTTCTTAGGATTTGCAATTGATAGTATTGATTTACCGAAATTTACAAAGGTTTTACCAATTATATTGTCATTTGTGCTTGGCTATTTAGGGTTCCGTGTAGGCTTTAAAAAGCGAGATGAATTAATCCAGCTATTTACGTTACGTGGTAATAATACGAAGAAAAAATTAACGGAAGGTGTAGAGCCTCAAGAAGTACGAGGTAGCTATAAACTGTTAGATACTAGTGTTATTATTGATGGTCGTATTGCAGATATTTCTGAGACAGGCTTTATAGAAGGTACGCTAGTTGTACCCCAATTTGTCCTTACTGAGCTTCAGCATATTGCTGATTCTTCGGATACATTAAAGCGTACAAGAGGTCGTCGTGGCTTAGATATTTTGAAGAAATTACAAGATGAACGTATGACAAAGGTACAGATTACTGAAGAGGACTTTGAGGATGTTCAAGAGGTTGATTTAAAACTAGTACGCCTTGCAAAGAAAATGGGGCACGATACACAAATTGTTACGAACGACTTTAACCTGAACAAAGTTTGTGAGCTCCACCACGTTAAAGTGCTGAACATCAATGATTTAGCAAATGCAGTAAAGCCTGTCGTTATTCCAGGTGAGGATATGCAAGTGATGGTCATTAAAGATGGTAAAGAGCATAATCAAGGGGTTGCCTATTTAGATGACGGCACAATGATCGTTGTTGAAGGGGGACGTAGCTATATAGGACAGGCAATTACAGTAACCGTAACAAGTGTTCTTCAAACATCAGCAGGTCGTATGATTTTTGCTAAACCAAAGGATGACTAGGAAGTGGGAAATGTGCAATATGAAGTAGTGTTGCCTGCTGCGGGAAGCGGAAAGCGAATGGGTGCAGGGCAAAATAAGTTGTTTTTAAATCTTTTAGAAAAACCAATCCTCATACACACGCTAGAGGTTTTTGAACAGGATAGCCAGTGTACAGGTATTTGGCTTGCTGTGAAGCCGGAAGAGCGTGTATTTATTCAAGAAATGCTAGAGAGGTATGGAATTACTAAAGTTAAAGGCTTACCTGATGGTGGTGCAGAACGACAGCATTCCGTCCATTCGTGCATGAAAGAAATGAAACAGGTTGATATAGTGCTTGTGCATGATGCTGCGCGTCCGTTTATTACGCATGATATTATTGCAAATCTTGTACAAAGTGCATATAACTTTGGCGCTGCGATTGCGGGTGTTCGTGCGAAGGATACCATGAAAAAAGTGCGCGATGGTGTTATTGAAGAGACGATTGATCGAGAAAGCTTATGGATGATCCAAACCCCACAAGCATTTCAATTTGATTTGATTGTAGAGGCAGAGGATGTAGCTGAGAAGGTAGGATTCCTTGGCACAGATGAAGCAATGCTTGTTGAGCGTCTCGGACATGAGGTGCATATTGTGGAAAGTAGCTACGAGAATGTAAAGATGACGACGCAAGAGGATTTAGTTTTCGGTGAAGCGATATTGCGTAAACGTGCTTTGTAAAGAGTAGTTGAGAAACATTAGGTAAATTACAATGGTAGCAGCTAAGCAACTATACAAAATCCCGTAAAGAAGTAGCACTATAACTTCTTACGGGATTTTATTTTAACTTCTATTAGCGATGTTCTTTAGCAACGCTTTTTGCAGGGGAAATCCACTATTTCATAATATTCTTTAATTCCTCTATAAAAGCAGGGCGTTTTGGGTAAGTTTGTAGTAATTCAGTAATTAACCGTCCAGCTTCTACTGTATAGCCTGCCTTACGCATAACATTGATTGAACGACAGACGTCTTTATAATTTTTTCGATTAGAGGAAGATTGAGCATCTATGGTGATGGCATCAATGAAAAGTGCACAAACTTCTTCATAGTACTGTTCTTTAATGAATTGATAATAGTGACCTATTCTTGTTGGGTATTCTTTGCAATAGTCTAGAATACGTTTAGATTGCTGTTCTTCTACAATAAGTCTTGCATATAAGTTCGAATTGGTAAGGCTATTTAATAATTCTTCTAGAACCTCTGGCCATTGTTCAGTAGAGTGAAGAGCTTTGAACTCTTTGTAAAAATCATATTCACCCTTTTGCATTAGCTCTAAAGCTAATTCGCGCATTTCTTCTGTATGCCCTAAATGCTGATGAGCTTTAAAAGCGTAACGTTTCCACATGCTCACAATGCCAGGGAGTTGTTGATCTTGCTGGATTCCATCAGTTGTCAATTGTAATACTTTTTCATATTCACCGCGGTTAATAGCAGATTGAATTATTTGCTCACGCATATGGTAGTCCTCGATATGCTTCTCCAAAAATGCTTCTACTTCCTTACTACTGTATTTATTCTGTAATAAGTGAAGCTCAACCTGTTTTAATTCTTTGTTTATATATTGTGCGTTCCAATCATCTGATGAGCTTGCCATTGAATAAATAAGGGTTTTAAACTGTTTTTCAATCTCATCATATAAACAAAGAGAAACACAGGCGTTGAGAAGTTGAATTCGACATTCTACCCAGTCATCAAACTCGTGTTGCATTGCTTTTTGAATAACAAGTTCATATACTGTTTCATACTGCTCTTTTGACCAAAAGGTTGCCCCCTCTTCAATCGCTTGACTAATTAATTCTAGACTTTCTCTAATGGCATCGCCGAAATGACCATCGGAATCATCACCATATTGTAGTGCTTCTAATGCATATTGGAGGCACAGAAAACTTAGCTCGATAGCTGTAATATTATCCTCTTTGTCGATATGTTCCTCAGCGTGCTGAAGTGTTGCGTAGACACCTTTTAGTGCTTTCGATGCCCGATGGCGTGGGATAAAACCACTTCTCCCCTCTTGCCCCCATTTCAGATGCTGGACAATCATTTTTTTAGCGGCCATTACTATATCAGTTGGCTCCATTAGCCGGATTTCTAATTCTTGTAAGAAATCAGGAGAATTCTTCCCGACTGTTAAAATTAGGCTTATTAAATTTTCTTTTGTTTGTGTTGTTAACAATTGCTGTAATGTTGATTTTTTTGCTTTAGATGATTTAGATACCGATACAGGAGGATTGTAAAACTGTTCCTTAATCTCGTATAGCACAGCAACAATATGCTTGCAATCATCATCATAAGGGCAGTCGCAATTCGCGTATGTAATATCACCTTGTGCATTGAAGGTGACATCTACAGTATACGGTTCAGTTCCTTCAACTTCTGCCCGCCAGTTGCTAGTGTCAATTTGCATAATATCAATGACTTGATTATTCATATAATAATCGTACCCACGTTGTACAATTACTTTTTTAAACTGTTTTTCAAAAGAATTAATGTTCATTTCAACACAGCCTTTTCGTATTTTATTAATGCAAGCATATCAAAAAATGAGAGAAAAAAGAGAGCCAAATATTATACCTTTGCCGAGACACTCATTTCCTAGGAAATATGTTAAAATGTGAGGGTATAATATAGAGTAAATATAGAAGTGAAGGAAGGTGAATGAGGCTGCCTTATAAGCTGAATGGAAGCTTTTTAAGTCTGCATATTTGTTGAAGCGATTGAGCTTCAGTTGGTAGATTTTCTTGTTTTATTTATCTTATTAGACAGTTTCAAAATCATATGTTTCGAGTGGGACAAGGATTTGACGTGCATGCATTTGAAGAAGGACGTCCATTAATTATTGGTGGTATAACAATTCCTCATGAAAAAGGGTTAGTAGGGCATTCCGACGCAGATGTTTTATTACACACTGTAACAGATGCGGCGTTAGGAGCTATTGGTGAGGGAGATATCGGTCGTCATTTCCCAGATACAGATCCTGCGTTTAAGGATGCTGATTCGGCGAAATTATTAGCGTATATTTGGAATATTGTTGAGGAAAAGGGCTATGTTCTAGGTAATGTGGATTGTACGATTATGGCACAGCGTCCGAAAATGGCGCCGTATATTCAACAAATGCAAAATCGTATTGCTGAATTGCTTCATGCAGAGCCTTCTCAAGTGAATGTAAAAGCAACAACAACTGAGCGTTTAGGTTTTACAGGTCGCGAGGAAGGGATTGCTGCGATGGCGACAATCCTATTGATTAAGAAATAAAAGCAGGCTCTAAAGCGCTTTTATTTCCTGTAACAGAGTGGTAAAATGAACAAAGTCAATTTTTTGATCGAAAATTTAGGAGGCTTTTAATTATGGCGAAAGAAGTTCGTGTTCGTTACGCGCCATCCCCTACTGGTTTCTTACATATCGGTGGAGCGCGTACAGCGTTATTTAACTATTTATATGCAAAACATCATAACGGTAAATTCATCGTACGTATTGAGGATACAGATATTGAGCGTAATGTAGAGGGCGGAGAAGCATCTCAGTTAGATAATTTAAAATGGTTAGGCATAGCGTATGATGAGTCGATCGATATTGGTGGACCATATGCACCTTACCGTCAAATGGAGCGTCTTGATATTTATAAAGAGCATGCTGACAAGCTACTAGAGCAAGGTATAGCTTACAAATGCTTCTGTTCTTCTGAGAAATTAGAAGCGTCTCGTGAAGAACAAAAAGCACGAGGTGTTGCAGCTCCAACTTATGATGGTACTTGTCGTCATTTATCAGCAGAGGAAGTTGCGGCTAAAGAAGCTGCTGGTGAACCATATACAATTCGTATGCGCGTACCTGAAAATGTAACATATGAATTTGAAGACTTAGTACGTGGACAAGTAGCGTTTGAGTCAAAAGATATTGGTGACTGGGTTCTTGTTAAAGCGAACGGTATTCCTACGTATAACTATGCGGTAGTGCTAGATGATCACTTTATGGAAATTTCGCATGTATTCCGTGGTGAAGAGCATTTATCGAATACACCAAAACAAATGATGATCTTTAATGCATTCGGCTGGGAATATCCACGCTTTGGTCATATGACATTAATCATTAATGAAAACCGCAAAAAATTATCAAAACGTGATGAATCAATTATTCAATTCGTCACACAGTATAAAGATTTAGGCTACCTACCTGAAGCAATGTTCAACTTCTTCGCATTACTTGGTTGGTCTCCTGAGGGAGAAGAAGAGATTTTCTCAAAAGAGGAATTTATTAAAATCTTTGATGAAAAACGTCTTTCAAAATCACCATCTATGTTTGATAAACAAAAGCTTACTTGGATGAATAATCAATACATTAAAAAATTATCTTTAGAAGAAGTAGTAGAATTATCTTTACCGCACTTACAAAAAGCTGGTTTATTACCAGCGGAGTTATCAGAAGAAGAACGTGCATGGGCTACAGATTTAATCGCACTTTATCATGAACAAATGAGCTTTGGTGCTGAAATTGTAGAACTATCTCGCCTATTCTTTAATGATCATATTGAATATGATGAAGAAGCAAAAGCAGTTTTAGCAGGGGAGCAGGTACCTGAGGTAATGGCTGCATTTAAAGCACAGCTTGAAGGTTTAGAAGAATTTACGCCTGATGCTGTCAAAGCGGCTATTAAAGCTGTTCAAAAAGACACAGGTCACAAAGGTAAAAATCTATTTATGCCAATCCGCGTTGTCACAACAGGTGAAACGCATGGTCCAGAACTTCCTAACGCAATTTGCTTAATTGGTAAACAGAAAACAATTAATCGTGTAGAAAAATTTGCGCAATAAGTAGAAATTGATTGACAATTTATAAGTTCGTTGTAAAATGTATTTACATTGAGAAAGCGTTGATAAGGAGAAGTAAGTGGCGCATGCTCTATAGAGAGGACCATCACCGGCTGAAAGTGGTCTGAGCCAAGGCAAAACTGAAATGCACCTTTGAGCATAAAGTTGAACAACAAGTAGGCTTTATCGATTCGTTCCCGTTACAGAACGTCCAAAGTGGAAGGCATACGCCTTCAATCAGAGTGGAACCGCGCAAATTTAGCGTCTCTGTCATTCCTTTTTGGGATGATAGGGGCGCTTTTTTATTTTCTAGACAGATGACTTGAAGCGATGGATGCGCCGGATTCTACTTCACTGACTCTGCGGTGAGATCAACGTTAGCTATAATATTTCAATGGCCAGGGATGCAAGTGGTTGTGTGGAATTAAAGCAGATCAAAACGAAAAGGGGGAGCTTTTGTGTTTAAAAGAATGAAGGAAGATGTAGAAACAATTTTTGAGAATGATCCAGCGGCGCGTAGTGTATTTGAAGTTATATTGACATACTCAGGTTTGCACGCTACTTGGTCACATCGAGTTGCCCATTGGTTCTTTAAAAAGCGTTTTTATTTTATAGCCCGTGCCATTTCACAAATTAGTCGCTTCTTTACTGGAATTGAAATTCATCCTGGAGCGAAAATCGGTCGCCGTTTCTTTATAGACCATGGGATGGGCGTTGTAATTGGTGAAACATGTGAGATTGGTGATAATGTAACGTTGTATCAAGGTGTAACTTTAGGTGGTACAGGAAAAGAAAAGGGGAAACGCCATCCGACGTTAGAGGATAATGTACTAGTTGCGACAGGTGCAAAAGTGTTAGGTTCTATTACAATTGGTGAAAATAGTAAAATTGGTGCAGGCTCGGTTGTCTTAAAAGAAGTGCCACCAAATGCTACAGTTGTCGGTATTCCTGGTAAAATAGTGATTAAGGATGGCGTTCGTCTAGAGAAAAAACTAGACCACCAAAATATACCTGACCCTGTAGAAGAACGTTGTCAAGCTTTCGAGAAGCAGATTGCAGCATTGAATCAGAAAATCGAGCGCTTACAAAAGGAGAGAGAAACACAATGAGTATTCAAATTTTCAACTCATTAACACGACAAAAGGAAACTTTCGTACCGCTGGAAGACGGCAAAGTAAAAATGTACGTTTGCGGTCCGACAGTTTATAACTACATTCATATTGGAAATTCACGACCTGTAATTGTCTACGATACAGTACGTCGTTATTTCCAATACAAAGGCTATGACGTGAAATTTGTTTCAAATTTTACAGATGTGGACGACAAAATTATTAAGGCTGCAAATGAACTTGGAGAAGAAGTTCATGAATTAACGGAGCGTTTTATTGCCGCATACTTTGAAGATGTTTCAGCGCTAGGTTGTAAGAAAGCAGATGTACATCCGCGTGTAACAGAGCATATGGATGATATCATTCAATTTATTCAAGTTTTAGTCGATAAGGGCTATGCTTATGAATCAGCTGGTGATGTCTATTACCGAACTCGTAAATTTAATGGTTACGGTAAATTATCTCACCAATCGGTGGATGATTTAAAAATTGGGGCTCGTATAGAAGCAGGTGAGAAAAAAGATGACGCGTTAGATTTCGCTCTATGGAAAGCTGTAAAGCCAGGTGAAATTTACTGGGAAAGTCCTTGGGGCAAAGGACGTCCGGGTTGGCATATTGAGTGCTCTGTAATGGCACGTGAGCATTTAGGAGATACTATTGATATTCATGCTGGTGGGCAAGATTTAACATTCCCGCATCACGAAAATGAAATTGCACAATCAGAAGCTCATAATGATAAAACATTTGCGCGTTATTGGATGCACAATGGATATATTAATATTGATAATGAAAAAATGTCGAAATCCCTTGGTAACTTTATACTCGTTAATGATATTCGCAAACAAATTGACCCACAAGTTTTACGCTTCTTTATGCTTTCTGTGCATTATCGTCATCCGATTAACTTTGCGAAGGATTTAGTAGATGCAGCAGCAAATGGATTAGCACGAATTCGTACTGCCTACAACAATGTGAAACACCGTTTAACAGCAACTGCGAGCTTAGGTGATCACTCAGAAGAATGGCTTAAAAAAATTGCGGAACAAAAAGCTCACTTTGAAGAAGCGATGGATGATGACTTTAATACAGCCAATGCCATTTCTGTATTATTCGAATTAGCGCGTATCGCAAATATTTATCTAAATGAAACGAATACTGATGAAAAAGTATTAGTAAGTTTTACTGAAACTTTTGAGGTGTTAGGTGACGTCTTAGGTATTGAATTTGTAAAAGAAGAAGAGCTATTAGACGAAGAAATTGAAGCACTGTTACAGGAACGTGTAGATGCACGTAAAAATCGTGACTTTGCTCGTTCGGATGAAATTCGTGACCATTTGCAAGCGCAAGGTATCATTTTAGAAGATACGCGACAAGGAACTAGATGGAAACGAGGGTAAGTAACTTGGATAAACTCCGCAACGAAGATGTTAAGCAATTGAATGCATTAGCGTTAGCCTATATGGGAGACGCAGTTTTAGAACAAAAGATACGAGAGCATTTATTACGTGCTGGTCGTGTCAAACCTAACACACTTCATAGAGAAGCTACACGTTACGTATCAGCTAAAGCACAATCTATGATTGTACATCGAATGATGGATGAAGGCTTTTTAACAGAGGAGGAGTTGGCTGTGTTCCGTCGTGGACGCAATGCCAAATCCGGCTCTGTGCCTAAAAATACAGATATTCAAACATACCGTAATAGCTCAGGCTTTGAGGCTGTGCTCGGTAGTTTATATTTATTAAATGAATTAGAACGCGTTTATGCAATCATTGCATACGCTATTCAAATCATCGAGGAATCAAAAGGAGTGTCGAATTAATGGCAGAGCAAAATGGTGAAATTATTGCCGGTAAAAACCCAGTGTTAGAAGCACTTCGTTCAGGCCGCGATATGAATAAAGTATGGATTGCAGAAGGTGTGAAAAAATCAGGCGTCAATGAACTGCTAGATTTAGCACGAGAACGTGGCGTTATCGTTCAATTTGTCCCGAAAAAAAAGGTGGATCAATTATCAGATGCCAACCACCAAGGAATAGTTGCCTCTGTTGCAGCATATAAATATGCGGAGCTGGAGGATTTATTTGCGGCAGCGGCAAAAAAACAAGAAGATCCATTCTTCTTAATTTTAGATGAGCTAGAAGACCCTCATAATCTGGGCTCTATTATGCGAACTGCTGATGCGATAGGTGCGCATGGTATTATTATTCCGAAGCGCCGTTCCGTGAGTCTGACAGCTGTAGTGGCAAAGGCATCAACTGGAGCAATAGAGCATGTACCTGTCGTTCGTGTTAATAACCTAGCGCAGACGGTAGATGAGCTGAAAGAGCGAGGAGTTTGGATTGCAGGTACAGATGCAAAAGGTTCTGCAGACTATCGTAAAATGGATGCAACATTGCCACTTGCGATTATTATTGGTAGTGAAGGTAAAGGGATGGGCCGCTTATTAAAAGAGAAATGTGACTTTTTATATCATTTACCGATGATTGGGCATGTCACATCACTAAATGCATCAGTAGCTGCTGCACTTTTAATGTACGAAGTGTATCGTAAACGTCAAGAAGCGAATGATTGACGATGAACAACATTTTGCTTGTTGACGGCTATAATATGATAGGGGCTTGGAAAGAGCTTCGACCATTACGTGATACAAATTTTGAAGATGCCCGTAGGAGATTAATTGAGCTTATGGCTGAGTATAAGGCAGCTATAGGGTGGCGCGTAATTATAGTTTTTGACGCACACCTTGTACCGGGTGTAGAGCAAACTTATTTAGAAAATGATGTCGAAGTCATTTATACACGGAAAAACGAAACAGCAGATGAACGTATCGAGAAAATGACACACGAACTAAAAGCTAGAAATGTACAGATTCACGTAGCAACCTCTGATATGGCAGAGCAAAATGTTATTTTTGGTAATGGTGCTCTTCGAAAATCGGCAAGAGAGCTAGAAATTGATCTGGGTATTATCCAACATAAAATTTCTCACGATGTGAAACGAAAACAAGATAGCAAGCCGCCATCTCGTATAGCACTAAAGCCCGATGTTGCTTTAGCATTCGAAAAATGGCGGCGTGGTTTGAAATGATTGATTGACTCATATTTTCCAATTCCGTTATACTGTTCCTAATTATCTGTTGTAGCTGAGGTGATACCATGTTTAAAAATAGTATTGTACAAGTGACACAAGATTTTGAACGATTCAATGATGAAGAACTTATTGAAATGGTGCATCAAGGTAATACAGATGCGTTGGATTATTTAATTACGAAATACCGTTTGTTAGTGAGAGCGAAGGCTAGATCTTATTTTTTAATTGGTGCAGATAAAGAAGACATTGTGCAAGAGGGCATGATTGGTTTGTATAAAGCTATTCGTGATTTTAAGGGAGATAAGCTTGCTTCTTTTCGAGCATTTGCTGAATTATGTATTACAAGACAAATTATTACGGCTATTAAGACAGCTACAAGGCAAAAGCATATACCGCTAAATTCTTATGTTTCTTTGGACAAGCCTATTTTTGATGAGGAGTCAGATCGTACTTTAATGGATGTGTTAACCGGTGCTATTATGGATGATCCGGAAGAATTAATGATTCATAGAGAAGAGTTTGGCTACTTAGAAGAAAAGATGGGTGAGATTTTAAGTGAATTAGAACTACAAGTGTTAGCACTTTACTTAGACGGGCAATCTTACCATGAAATTTCTGAGAAATTAAATCGCCATGTGAAGTCTATTGACAATGCTTTGCAACGAGTAAAGCGTAAATTAGAGCGACATTTAGTTCTTGAAGAAATGTCTTAGCGGTTGTATGCCTTTGTTGACATTGACAAATATAGGTGTTAGTCTTGAAAAGACAAAGTGCCGAAAAGGTGATTATATGGCAAAAAAAGTCGTTCTAAATTGCGAAAAATGCGGATCGAGAAATTATACGTTTCCAGCTAAGGAAGATACAACTGTACGCCTCGAATTAAAGAAATTTTGCTCGCATTGCAATGAACATACAGTGCATAAACAAACGCTATAAAATAATTTGTAAATAGACAGATATGATTGATTCGGAGGTTAGGCTAGAATGGGCAAGATTAAAGGCTTTTTCAGCAATGTAATGTCGGAAATGCGCAAAACAAGCTGGCCAAAAAGTAAAGAACTGACGAAATATACAGTCGTTGTAATTTCAACTGTTGTAATTATGGCTTTATTTTTTGTGTTAGTAGACTTAGGTATTTCATCATTATTCCGCTGGTACTTAGATTTATAATTTAGTAAATAGCATGTTAATACTTCTGAAATAGCCCGTCATGACAATAAACGGGTTTTTTCGTTTGTTTTATCTTCATTCAGAAGGAGACGCTCATCTCAATAGGTGGTAAGATGGATACAGTTATAGTTTCTTGTCATTGGGTGTCTAAACACCTACTGAAATAGAGGAACGCAGTCTATGAACGCCACGTCCTGTGGCAATTTATCTGTGCGAAAGCGAAGCGACAACAACAACACACGACTGAGTGAACAAGATCATGCCGCTGATGCTGCGTTAGCACTACGTTTTCTTGCAAAAAACATCTGTTGGCCTAAAGTCTCCTTAGGATGTCACGGATTAAAATGAATATTAGGATGTTAGCCTGAAATCTCGCATCACGCGAAAACGGCTAACTGACCTGCATCGGTAAAAACCCCATTACCGAAATGACCGACATCATGTCGGCCCTCGGCAGGCCTGGGCACGATTCAAAACCAGACGCAAATTAAGCCAAGGCGAATTTGAAGACGTGAACAGCGGTAAAATATTCTCAATTGGATAAGTATGCTACTAGCGATAGTATGAGGGTAGCAATAGATGACTATGCTAGATTTGGTATATATCATCAGGCTTTTGCTAGCTGTTAGCGAAAGCTATGTTTTTCTAATGAGCAGTTTGTGAAAAGAGTAAACAATGCACTTAGCATATCGTGAATCATTTTCACTCTTATTTGTAAGGGAGGGACGGACGAGGAGTCCTAGTAGTTATGGAGAAAAATTGGTATGTTGTTCATACGTATTCAGGGTATGAAAACCGTGTAAAAGCAAACCTAGAGAAACGTGTAGAAACAATGGGTATGCAGGATAAGATTTTCCGTGTTATTGTACCTGAACATGAAGAAACAGAAATGAAGGATGGGAAAAAGCGTACTATGATGCGTAAAGTTTTCCCTGGTTATGTTTTAGTCGAGCTAATTATGACAGATGATTCATGGTATGTTGTACGTAATACGCCAGGTGTAACTGGCTTTATCGGTTCATCTGGTGGTGGTGCAAAGCCGACACCTTTATTGCCTGAAGAAGCGGATCGTCTACTTCAACAAATGGGAATGACTGACAAAATCGTCGAGATTGATATTTCTGTTGGAGAAGCAGTTGAAGTATTAGAAGGGCCATTTGCTCACTTCCAAGGACGTGTTGAAGAAATTGACACTGAAAAAGGAAAGGTCAAAGTTTCTGTCGACATGTTTGGTCGCGAAACAATTATGGAACTAGATTTTGAGCAAATACAAAAAATGTAGTTCTAGTAACTAAAGTACATATGTCTAAGACGTATGTCGCAGATTTTGTTAATTACTACTTGCTTAAAAAAATTAAAAGTGGTATCATTTCTAGGTCAGATTGTCATACTTTGGTTTGACGTCTGCAATGATAATTTTAATGTTATCGGCAATTAGCTGACAGACAGATATTGAGTGGGAGGGGCAACCCAATTACCACATCACGGACTTAAGGAGGTGTGTCTCGTGGCTAAAAAAGTTATTAAAGTTGTTAAACTTCAAATCCCTGCTGGTAAAGCAAACCCAGCTCCACCGGTTGGTCCTGCATTAGGTCAAGCAGGTGTGAACATCATGGGATTCTGTAAAGAATTCAACGCGCGTACTGCAGATCAAGCTGGTCTTATCATTCCGGTTGAAATTTCAGTATTCGAGGACCGTTCATTCACTTTCATTACAAAAACTCCACCTGCAGCAGTACTACTTAAAGTAGCAGCTGGTATCCAATCTGGATCTGGTGAACCAAATCGTAAAAAAGTGGCAACGGTTAAACGTGATAAAGTTCGCGAAATCGCTGAAACTAAAATGCCAGACCTTAACGCTGCTTCAGTAGAAGCTGCTATGTTAATGGTTGAAGGTACTGCACGAAGCATGGGTATTGTTATCGAAGACTAATCCCAGTTTTACTTGATGATGTATTTGTTTTTTGGAAGGTTGCGGAGTTTCTTTGTGAACGCGCAACCTTTATTCGTGGGAGGTAAAATCCGCTATAACCACAATCAAGGAGGAATTATATAATGGCTAAAAAAGGTAAAAAACTGCAAGATGCAGCAAAATTAATCGACCGTAACGCATTATACGGCGCTCAAGAAGCAATCGAACTTGCTCAAAAAACTAGCACAGTGAACTTCGACGCTACTGTAGAAGTTGCTTTCCGTCTAGGAATCGATACTCGTAAAAACGACCAACAAATCCGTGGTGCAGTAGTGTTACCAAACGGTACTGGTAAAACTCAACGCGTATTAGTATTCGCTAAAGGTGAAAAACTTAAAGAAGCTGAAGCTGCTGGTGCTGACTATGTAGGCGATGCAGAATACATCCAAAAAATCCAACAAGGTTGGTTTGATTTCGATGTAATCGTTGCAACTCCTGACATGATGGGTGAAGTTGGTAAACTTGGTCGCGTATTAGGACCTAAAGGTTTAATGCCAAACCCTAAAACTGGTACAGTTACTTTCGATGTAACAAAAGCGATCAACGAAATTAAAGCTGGTAAAGTAGAATACCGTGCTGATAAAGCTGGTATCATCCACGCGCCTATCGGTAAAGCTTCTTTCTCTACAGAAAAATTAGTAGAAAACTTCTTAGCTGTATTTGATGTAGTGCAAAAAGCAAAACCAGCTGCAGCTAAAGGTACTTACATGAAATCTGTAAACGTTACAACTACAATGGGTCCAGCTGTTAAAGTTGATGCTTCAAGCGTAGTAGTAAAATAATTTTATGTAAATCTGTTGACGGCGCTGTCTATCTATGATAAGATGGTTGCTGTTGTGAATCATCCATTTGTACCGTAGACAGTAGGAGTGACTTGTCACTTAATGATCCTACCGAGGACAGCGGAATTCGGATTCTTATTTTAAAGATGATGACTTTCAGCCTCTGTGTCTATTTGACTCAGAGGCTTTTCTTTTGTCGGTATAAATGACCCATTCTAATAGGAGGTGTCATCATGAGCAAAGCTATCGAAAACAAACAAGTACAAGTTCAAGAGATTACAGAGAAATTCCAAAATGCTGCTTCTGTAGTAGTTGTGGATTACCGTGGTCTTAACGTTGCACAAGTAACTGAACTTCGTAAACAACTTCGTGAAGCTGGTGTTGAGTTCAAAGTTTACAAAAACACTTTAACACGTCGTGCTACTGAAGCAGTTGGTCTTGAAGGAATCAATGACGTATTAGTTGGTCCAAACGCAATTGCGTTCTCAAATGAAGATGTTGTAGCTCCTGCTAAAATCATCAACGAGTTCGCTAAGAAAAACGAAGCTTTAGAAATTAAAGCGGGTATTATTGAAGGTACAATCTCTTCTGTTGAAGATGTTAAAGCACTTGCAGAACTTCCATCACGCGAAGGTCTTCTTTCTATGCTTTTATCTGTACTTCAAGCTCCAGTGCGCAACTTCGCACTTGCAACAAAAGCTGTTGCAGAACAAAAAGAAGAACAAGGCGCGTAATATACGCCCTATAACTTCCGCGGCCTGACCGCAAAAATAAAACATTATCCAATTAGGAGGAAATTATAATGAATAAAGAGCAAATCTTAGAAGCTATCAAAGCTATGACAGTTCTTGAATTAAACGATTTAGTAAAAGCTATCGAAGAAGAATTCGGTGTAACAGCTGCTGCTCCTGTAGCAGTAGTAGGTGCTGCTGCTGGCGCTGCTGAAGAAAAAACTGAGTTTGACGTAGTATTAGCATCTGCTGGTGCAGAAAAAATCAAAGTAATCAAAGTGGTTCGTGAAATCACTGGTTTAGGTCTTAAAGAAGCTAAAGAAGTAGTAGATAACGCTCCTAAAGCTCTTAAAGAAGGCGTTTCTAAAGATGAAGCTGAACAAATCAAAGCTAAACTTGAAGAAGTTGGCGCATCTGTAGAAGTTAAGTAATCTCGCGTTACTTGTAAACAAAAGGGAAGCTCGTCATTGTGGCGAGCTTTTTTCTTCATTCTGAGGAGGCGTGGAAATGTCAGATCACTATTATACGAGTAAGCCTCAAACCGAGAGTAAACCTCGTCACTGGACATTCAAGTTGTTAGGGCATACGTTTTCCTTTGAAACGGATGCAGGTGTATTTAGTAAAAGCGAAGTAGATTTTGGATCCCGTGTTTTAATAGATGCTTTTCAAATGCCTGATATTGATGGTGCGATTTTTGATGTGGGGTGTGGGTACGGACCAATCGGATTATCGATTGCTAAAACAAACCCAGACCGTACCGTTTTTATGATGGATATCAATGAACGTGCTGTTGCACTCTCGCAAAAAAATGCGCAAGTAAACGGTGTTCAAAATGTACGGATATTTGTGAGTGACGGACTATCGATGGTTGATAATGATGTAAACGCCGCAGCTATTTTAACCAATCCTCCAATTCGCGCAGGAAAGGAAACAATTTTCCGCTTTTACGATGGAGCTTATGATAAGTTAGTGTCATCTGGTGAGCTGTGGGTAGTAATACAGAAGAAACAAGGTGCACCATCAACGGTAAGTTACTTAGAAGAGAAATTTTCTGAAGTCGATGTTGTGGAGAAGAAAAAAGGGTACTGGATAGTACGCGCGAAAAAATAAGTGAAATATGCATAAATTATTGACTTGACAAATCGGCTATGATAATATGGTAAAATGCAAAAATATTATTTTGAGGTCGTATGCCCTTTTTGAATATGATTGTTATAATGTGGGTATACTTGCCAAGATAAGTTTAGTTAACCGAAAATGAGATCTTTTTGAAGACTCGTTTTCTTTTTGTCTTTCGAAATCATACACTATTTGTATGATTTTGCAAAGACCTAATATCGCTTTATTGAGGGGTGAATGAGTTGACAGGTCAACTAGTTCAGTATGGACAACACCGCCAGCGTAGAAGCTTTGCGCGTATTAACGAGGTGCTTGAGCTTCCAAATCTGATTGAGATTCAAACGGCGTCTTACGAGTGGTTCCTTGAAGAAGGTTTACGTGAAATGTTCCGTGACATTTCGCCGATCGAGGACTTTACAGGCAATCTTTCATTAGAATTCATCGATTATTCATTAGGAGATCCTAAGTATGATGTTGATGAGTGTAAAGAGCGAGATGTTACTTACGCAGCTCCATTACGTGTGAAAGTACGTCTTTACAACAAAGAAACAGACGAAGTGAAAGAACAGGATGTCTTTATGGGTGACTTCCCATTAATGACAGAGACAGGTACGTTCATTATCAATGGTGCTGAACGTGTTATCGTTTCACAATTAGTTCGTTCGCCAAGTGTGTATTTCCATGATAAAACTGATAAAAACGGTAAAAAAGGTTTCGGAGCGACAGTTATTCCGAACCGTGGTGCATGGTTAGAATACGAAACTGACGCGAAAGATGTAGTATACGTGCGTATTGATCGTACTCGTAAGCTACCAGTAACAGTGTTACTTCGTGCATTAGGCTTCGGTTCAGACCAAGAAATTATCGATATTATTGGTGATAACGAGTATTTACGTAATACGTTAGAAAAAGATAACTCTGAAAGTACTGAAAAAGCACTTTTAGAAATCTATGAACGTTTACGTCCAGGTGAGCCACCAACAGTTGAAAGTGCGAAGAGTTTATTATACTCTCGTTTCTTCGATGCAAAACGCTATGATTTAGCGAATGTTGGTCGCTACAAAATGAATAAAAAGCTTCATATCAAAAATCGTTTATTTAACCAAACGATTGCTGAAACGCTTGTAGACCCAGAAACAGGCGAAATTTTAGTAGAGAAGGGTACAGTTCTTGATCGTCGTACTTTAGATAAAATCTTACCGTACTTAGAAGATTCATCAAAAGGAATCGGTTACCGCACTTTATCACAAGTTGGCGGGGTACTTGAAGACGATGTAACAATCCAGTCTATTAAAATTTATGCACCAAAAGATGAAGCGCAAAAAGAAATCAATATTATTGGTAATGCGTACATTGATGAAGAAGTGAAGAATATTACGCCTGCTGACGTACTATCTTCAGTAAGTTATTTCTTCAACTTACTTTACCAAGTAGGGGCAACAGATGATATCGACCACTTAGGTAACCGTCGTCTACGCTCTGTTGGTGAACTTCTACAAAACCAATTCCGTATCGGTTTATCCCGTATGGAACGTGTAGTACGTGAGCGTATGTCTATTAACGATACAGCTGCGATCGTACCACAGCAATTAATTAATATTCGTCCGGTAATTGCATCAATTAAAGAGTTCTTTGGTAGCTCTCAATTATCGCAATTCATGGACCAAACAAACCCATTGGCAGAGTTAACGCATAAGCGTCGTCTATCTGCATTAGGACCTGGTGGTTTAACACGTGAGCGTGCTGGTTTCGAAGTACGTGACGTTCACTATTCTCACTATGGTCGTATGTGTCCAATCGAGACACCAGAGGGTCCAAACATTGGTTTAATCAACTCTTTATCTTCATTTGCCAAAGTAAATAAATTTGGATTCATTGAAACACCTTATCGTCGTATTGACCATGAAACAGGTCGAGTAACGGATCAAATTGATTACTTAACAGCAGATGAAGAAGATAACTACTATGTAGCACAAGCGAACTCACCATTAAATCCTGATGGTACATTTGCTAAAGACGAAGTAGTAGGTCGTTTCCGTGGGGACAATACAGTATTTAATAAATCGCAAATGGACTACATGGATGTATCTCCTAAGCAAGTAGTGTCAGCTGCGACTGCATGTATCCCGTTCTTAGAAAACGATGACTCGAACCGTGCACTTATGGGTGCCAACATGCAACGTCAAGCAGTTCCTCTTCTTAACCCAGAAGCACCATTCGTTGGTACTGGTATGGAACACGTTGATGCGCGTGACTCAGGTGCGGCTGTAGTAGCGAAGTATGATGGTATTGTTGAGCACGTTGAAGCTCGCTCTATCCATGTTCGCCGCATTGAAGTCGTTGACGGTAAAGAGGTAAAAGGCGATTTAACAAAATATAAATTACAAAAATTCATTCGTTCTAACCAAGGTACTTCATACAACCAACGTCCACTTGTTAAAGTTGGCGAACGCGTGAAACCTCGTGACATTTTAGCAGACGGTCCATCTATGGAAAAAGGTGAACTTGCTCTTGGTCGTAACGTACTTGTTGCGTTCATGACTTGGAACGGCTTTAACTATGAGGATGCTGTTATCATGAGCGAACGCCTTGTAAAAGATGATGTTTATACATCTGTTCATATTGAAGAATATGAATCAGAGTCTCGTGATACAAAATTAGGACCTGAAGAAATCACTCGCGATATTCCAAACGTAGGGGAAGATGCACTTCGTAACCTAGATGAACGTGGTATCATTCGCGTTGGTGCGGAAGTCCGTGATGGTGACATTCTTGTAGGTAAAGTAACACCTAAAGGGGTTACAGAATTAACAGCTGAAGAACGCTTATTACATGCTATCTTCGGTGAAAAAGCTCGTGAAGTTCGTGATACTTCATTACGTGTACCACACGGTGCTGGCGGTATTATTCTTGACGTTAAAGTATTTAACCGTGAAGATGGCGATGAATTACCACCAGGTGTTAACCAATTAGTTCGTGCTTATATTGTTCAAAAACGTAAAATTCGCGTTGGGGACAAAATGGCCGGACGTCACGGTAACAAAGGGGTTATCTCTCGTATCTTACCGGAAGAGGATATGCCATTCATGCCAGACGGTACTCCTGTTGATATCATGTTAAACCCACTTGGCGTACCTTCTCGTATGAACATCGGACAAGTTTTAGAACTACACTTAGGTATGGCTTCTCGCTACTTAGGCGTTCATATGGCAACTCCAGTATTTGATGGTGCCAACGAGGAAGATGTTTGGGAAACAATGGAAGAAGCAGGTATGAACCGTGATGGTAAAACAATCCTGTATGATGGACGTTCAGGTGAACCATTCGATAATCGTGTATCAGTTGGTGTCATGTACATGATCAAACTTGCTCACATGGTTGATGATAAACTTCACGCTCGTTCAACAGGTCCTTATTCACTTGTTACTCAACAGCCGCTTGGTGGTAAAGCACAGTTCGGTGGACAACGTTTTGGTGAGATGGAAGTATGGGCACTTGAAGCATACGGTGCTGCTTACACACTTCAAGAAATCTTAACAGTTAAATCTGATGACGTTGTTGGTCGTGTGAAAACATACGAAGCAATCGTTAAAGGTGAAAGTGTACCAGAGCCAGGTGTTCCTGAATCATTCAAAGTATTGATTAAAGAACTTCAATCTCTTGGTATGGATGTCAAAATGTTAACAGTTAATGATGAAGAGGTAGAACTTCGCGACTTAGACGAAGAAGATGATCTTCAACCAGCTGACGCACTTAACATTGCACCACAGCAAGATACAGAAGAAGAGCCAGTAGAGTCTTTTGAATAATGGAAAACGTTAGTTCACAGCTTTGTGAACACGGTCAAAGTTATTTTTCAAATTAGTCGGGCAGGATTTAACGCCCTGTCCGGCTTTTTCTTTTAACTTCTTTCAGCAGAAGTCAAAATGCCTGTAGCTGATGCTTCGCTTTCGCTACAAAAAAACACTTGCTGAACAGAGGAACTCAGTCTAAGAACGCCACTTCCTGTGGCAACGACTGAGTGACCAACATCACGTTGGCCCAAAGCCTCCGGCGGGTGTCACGGAATCGGAAAGGAATTCTTAGGGGATGTTAGCCTAAAACCATCGCATCCATGCGATAACGGCTAACTGACCTGCATCGTGCAGGCCTAAACACAAAGCCGATTCCGGACACAATTATGCCGAGGCATAATTGATTAAATCATTCTATTTTTAATCTTTTGCTAAAGAGACATGATTCTTGCAAACGATTATCGAGCTGCGTAAAAGAGTCTTTATAAAGACCTATACTAGAGGGAGGTAGGCTCCTTGATAGACGTTAATGAATTTGAATATATGAAAATTGGTTTAGCTTCTCCTGACAAGATCCGTTCTTGGTCATACGGTGAAGTTAAAAAACCTGAAACAATTAACTATCGTACTTTAAAACCAGAAAAAGATGGTTTATTCTGTGAGCGTATTTTCGGTCCAACTAAGGACTGGGAGTGTCATTGTGGTAAATACAAACGTGTACGTTATAAAGGCGTAGTTTGTGATCGTTGTGGCGTAGAAGTAACACGTGCCAAAGTTCGTCGTGAACGTATGGGCCACATCGAATTAGCAGCACCAGTATCTCATATCTGGTACTTCAAAGGTATTCCTAGCCGTATGGGTCTTATTTTAGATATGTCCCCACGTGCACTAGAAGAAGTAATTTACTTTGCTTCTTACGTTGTAATCGAAGCAGGTGCTACAAACTTAGAAAGTAAACAACTACTTTCTGAAAAAGAGTACCGTGCATATCGCGAAAAATTCGGCAACACATTCGAAGCATCTATGGGTGCGGAAGCCATTAAAAAATTATTAGGCAAAATTGATCTGGAAGATGAAACTCATTCTTTAAAAGAAGAGTTAAAATCAGCACAAGGTCAACGTCGTACTCGTGCGATTAAACGTCTTGAAGTTGTTGAATCATTCCGTAACTCAGGTAACTCTCCTGAATGGATGATTTTAGATGTACTACCGGTTATTCCGCCAGAGCTTCGTCCAATGGTGCAATTAGATGGTGGTCGTTTTGCAACTTCCGACTTAAATGATTTATATCGTCGTGTAATCAACCGTAATAACCGTTTAAAACGTTTACTAGACCTTGGTGCACCAAGTATCATCGTACAAAACGAAAAACGTATGTTACAAGAAGCTGTTGATGCATTAATCGATAACGGTCGTCGTGGTCGTCCTGTAACAGGTCCTGGTAATCGTCCATTAAAATCACTTTCACATATGCTGAAAGGTAAACAAGGTCGTTTCCGTCAAAACTTACTTGGTAAACGTGTTGACTACTCTGGTCGTTCGGTTATCGTAGTAGGTCCAAACTTAAAAATGTACCAATGCGGTCTACCAAAAGAAATGGCAATTGAGCTATTTAAGCCTTTTGTAATGAAAGAGTTAGTAGAACGTGGTCTTGCTCATAATATTAAATCTGCTAAACGTAAAATCGAGCGTTTAAACAACGATGTATGGGACGTTTTAGAAGATGTCATTCGTGAGCATCCGGTATTACTAAACCGTGCACCTACGCTTCACCGTCTTGGTATTCAAGCGTTTGAACCAACACTAGTTGAGGGTCGTGCTATTCGTCTTCACCCATTAGTATGTACAGCTTATAACGCTGACTTCGATGGTGACCAAATGGCGGTTCACGTACCATTATCAGCAGAAGCACAAGCAGAAGCTCGTCTTCTAATGCTTGCTGCACAAAACATCCTGAACCCGAAAGACGGGAAACCAGTTGTAACACCATCTCAAGATATGGTATTAGGAAACTACTACTTAACACTTGAACGTGAAGCAGCTCGCGGCGAAGGAACAACTTTCTATGGACCAAACGAAGTATTAATTGCGTATGATACAGGTCATGTTCATTTGCATACTCGTATTGCGATTAAAGCAAGTTCGTTAAATAACCCAACATTTACTGAGGAACAAAATAATATGTTCTTATTAACGACTGTTGGTAAAGTAATCTTTAACGAAATCTTGCCTAAATCATTCCCATACATTAATGAGCCAACTGCATTCAACTTAGAACAAGAAACACCAGACAAATACTTTGTTAATTTAACAATTGATGAAGAAACGTTAAAAGAGCTTGAGGCAGATGCAGCTTACAATGGGCTTGATGAAAAAGGTAAAGTTGATGCACAACGCACAGCTGTACTGCGTAAATACTTTGCATCGGTACCAGTTGTAAACCCATTCCGTAAAAAATTCTTAGGTAATATCATTGCTGAAGTATTTAAACGTTTCCACATTACTGAAACATCTAAAATGCTTGACCGCATGAAGAACCTAGGATTCAAATATTCAACACGTGCTGGTATCACTGTAGGTGTATCTGACATCGTCGTATTACCAGACAAAGGCGAAATTTTAGCGGTAGCTCAAGAAAAAGTAGATAAAGTTCAAGCGCAATTCCGTCGTGGTTTCATCACGGAAGATGAGCGTTATGATCGCGTTATCTCAAGCTGGAGTGCTGCGAAAGACGAAATTCAATCGAAGCTGATGAAATCGCTTGAGAAAACAAACCCAATCTTTATGATGTCTGACTCAGGTGCCCGTGGTAACGCATCTAACTTTACACAGTTAGCTGGTATGCGTGGTCTGATGGCCAACCCGGCTGGTCGTATCATCGAACTTCCAATTAAATCTTCATTCCGTGAAGGTTTAACGGTATTAGAGTATTTCATCTCTACTCACGGTGCTCGTAAAGGTCTTGCCGATACAGCCCTAAAAACGGCCGATTCAGGTTACTTAACACGTCGTCTTGTTGACGTAGCACAAGATGTTATCGTTCGTGAGGATGACTGTGGAACTGACCGCGGTTTAACAATCGGCGCGTTAATGGAAGGCACAGAGCTAATTGAAGCGTTAGATGAACGTATTATCGGTCGTCATACGAAGAAAACAATTATGCATCCAGAAACAGGCGAAGTTATCTTAGAAAAAGATGGCTTAATCGATCAAGATATCGCTCGCGCGGTGATCGAGGCTGGTATCGAGGAAGTAACAATCCGTTCAGCATTCACATGTAATACAAAACATGGTGTATGTAAAAAATGTTACGGCATGAACTTGGCAACAGGTGAAAAGGTTGAAGTTGGGGAAGCAGTTGGTATTATTGCGGCTCAATCAATCGGTGAACCAGGTACACAGTTAACGATGCGTACATTCCATACTGGTGGGGTTGCCGGTGACGATATTACACAAGGTCTTCCACGTATCCAAGAGATCTTCGAAGCACGTAATCCAAAAGGTCAATCTGTTATTACAGAAATTACTGGTACTGTTTCGGATGTCACTGAAATCCGTGAAGGTCTAAAAGAAATTACAATTCAAGGTGACGTAGAAACTCGTAAATATCAAGCACCTTATAATGCACGTCTAAAAGTTGTCGAAGGTGACACAGTAGAACGTGGTCAAGTTTTAACAGAGGGTTCTATCGATCCAAAACAATTATTAAAAGTAAAAGACGTTTCAACAGTTCAAGAATATTTATTAAAAGAAGTACAAAAAGTATACCGTATGCAAGGGGTAGAAATTGGAGACAAACATATCGAGGTAATGGTTCGCCAAATGCTTCGTAAAGTTCGTGTAATCGAAGCTGGTGACACTGAATTATTACCAGGTTCATTACTAGATATTCACCAATTCACAGAGGCAAATGTAGATGCTGTTATGAATGGCAAAAACCCTGCGACTTGTCGCCCTGTAATTCTAGGTATTACAAAAGCTTCTCTTGAAACAGAATCATTCTTATCTGCTGCATCATTCCAAGAAACAACTCGCGTGTTAACGGATGCTGCTATTAAAGGTAAACGTGATGAGCTTCTAGGATTAAAAGAAAACGTAATTATCGGTAAGCTTGTTCCTGCAGGTACTGGTATGCAACGTTATCGTCAAATCCGTATCGAAAAAGATGAGCTTGACACAGAAGATCTAGTTTCTGCTGAATAATTTTAAAATAAGTACCGAAGAGATGTATTTTTTATCATCTCTTCGGACTTTTTAAAGATATTAGTTGACAGTCGAAATTGGTAATGATAATATATTGAAGGTTGATAGTTAACTGTTCTGTACTTCGGAGGATATGAGAATGTCTTATGATAAAGTGAGGGCAAGTCAAACAATCATAGGTACAAAGCAAGCAGTAAAAGCAATGCAAGCTGGTTCAGTGAAAGAACTTTTTGTGGCACTTGATGCAGACAATTGGGTAACCGATTCGGCCATATCTTTCGCGAGAGAAATCGGTATACCAGTTATTCTTGTTGAGTCCAAAAAGGAACTGGGCAAGGCCTGTGGAATCCATGTTGGAGCTGCGGTAGTTGCGATTACTGTAGAGTAGTTTTTGTGTATTAAACACAAAGACTTTGTTTTTACCCAAAAAATGAACCACCTGGATGTGTGGTATTAACAAGGAATAAATGAAGGGAGGAAATATCGATGCCTACAATTAACCAATTAGTACGTAAGCCTCGTCAATCTAAAATCACGAAATCAAAATCACCAGCGTTAAACAAAGGATATAACTCATTTAAAAAATCTTTAACTGACGTTAAATCTCCACAAAAACGCGGAGTTTGTACTCGTGTGGGTACAATGACACCTCGTAAACCAAACTCAGCGTTACGTAAATACGCTCGTGTACGTTTAACTAACCAAATCGAGGTTACAGCTTATATCCCAGGTGAAGGCCACAACTTACAAGAGCACAGTGTTGTTCTTATCCGTGGCGGACGCGTAAAAGACTTAGCGGGTGTTCGTTACCATATCGTACGTGGAGCTCTTGATACAGCTGGTGTAAACGGTCGTTTACAATCACGTTCTAAATACGGAACAAAACGCCCTAAAGAAAAAAAATAATTTAACATTATTAAGCGTTGCTTAATAATAAGCATAAGTTTGTCGCAAATTTCTAATCTTGCTAGCAGATTGGAATTTTTTGCGGCAAATATAGCAAGACAATGTTTTTAAAATAAATCGATAACTATTCGAAAGGAGGAAAACACATGCCTCGTAAAGGTCCTGTTTCCAAACGTGACGTGTTACCAGATCCAATTTATAGTTCAAAACTAGTAACTCGTTTAATTAATAAAATGATGGTTGATGGTAAAAGAGGTACTTCTCAAAAGATTTTATACGGTGCGTTCGATCTAGTTAAAGAACGTTCTGGTCAAAATCCAATTGAAGTATTCGAAGCTGCTCTAAATAACGTAATGCCAGTTCTTGAAGTACGTGCTCGCCGTGTTGGTGGTTCTAACTACCAAGTGCCAGTAGAAGTACGTCCAGAACGCCGTACAACTTTAGGTCTTCGTTACCTAGTTAACTACGCTCGTCTTCGTGGTGAAAAAACGATGGAAGAACGTTTAGCTAACGAAATCCTTGATGCTTCTAACAACACAGGTGCATCAGTTAAAAAACGTGAAGATATGCACAAAATGGCAGAAGCGAACAAAGCATTCGCTCACTACCGTTGGTAATCTAAACATCGTATAAGCCCAATATGGAAGGAGAAATACCTTATGAAACGCGAATTCTCTCTAGAGAATACTCGTAATATTGGGATCATGGCTCACATTGATGCTGGTAAAACAACAACTACTGAGCGTATCCTTTATTACACAGGTAAGATTCACAAAATCGGTGAAACTCACGAAGGCGCTTCTCAAATGGACTGGATGGAACAAGAGCAAGAACGTGGTATCACAATCACTTCTGCTGCGACAACAGCTCAATGGAACGGCCATCGTGTAAACATCATCGATACTCCTGGACACGTAGACTTCACTGTAGAAGTTGAACGTTCACTACGCGTACTTGATGGTGCTGTAACAGTTCTTGATGCTCAATCTGGTGTTGAACCTCAAACTGAAACAGTATGGCGTCAAGCTACAACTTACGGCGTTCCACGTATCGTGTTCATTAACAAAATGGATAAAACAGGTGCAGACTTCCTATATTCTGTAGGAACTCTACACGAACGTTTACAAGCAAACGCTCACCCTATCCAATTACCTATCGGAGCTGAAGATCAGTTCTCAGCAATCATTGACTTAGTTGAAATGAAAGCTACTTTCTACGGCGACGAAAAAGGTACAGCAGTGACTCATGGTGAAATTCCTGAAGAGCACCGCGCACAAGCTGAAGAATACCGTGAAAAATTAATCGATGCTGTTGCAAGTGTTGATGAAGAAATCATGGAAAAATATTTAGAAGGCGAAGAAATTTCTGTTGCTGAACTTAAAGCGGCTATCCGTCGTGCTACGATCGCAGTAGAATTTTACCCAGTAATCTGTGGTACAGCATTCAAACACAAAGGCGTACGCCCAATGTTAGATGCAGTTATCGATTACTTACCATCTCCACTAGATGTACCAGCAATCAAAGGTACTGATGTTGATGGTGAAGAAGAATTAGAACGTCATTCTTCTGATGAAGAGCCATTCTCAGCTCTTGCATTCAAAGTTATGACTGACCCATTCGTAGGTAAATTAACTTTCTTCCGTGTGTACTCTGGAACTTTAGAATCAGGTTCATACGTACAAAACTCTTCTAAAGGTAAACGCGAGCGTGTAGGTCGTATCCTACAAATGCACGCAAACTCTCGTGAGGAGATTTCTAAAGTATTTGCTGGGGACATCGCAGCAGCAGTAGGTCTTAAAGATACTACTACTGGTGATACTCTGTGTGACGAGAAAAACCTAGTTATTCTTGAATCAATGGAATTCCCTGAGCCAGTAATTTCTCTTTCTGTAGAACCAAAATCAAAAGCTGACCAAGATAAAATGGGTCAAGCTTTACAAAAACTTCAAGAAGAGGATCCAACTTTCCGTGCTCACACTGACACAGAAACTGGTCAAACAATCATCTCAGGTATGGGTGAGCTTCACCTTGATATCTTAGTTGACCGTATGCGCCGTGAATTTAAAGTAGAAGCTAACGTAGGTGCTCCAATGGTATCTTACCGTGAAACATTCCGTAGCTCTGCAAAAGTTCAAGGTAAATTCACTCGCCAATCTGGTGGTCGTGGACAATATGGTGACGTAACGATTGAGTTCTCTCCAAATGAAGAAGGTAAAGGCTTTGAATTCGAAAACGCTATCGTTGGTGGTGTAGTACCTCGTGAATACATTCCTGCTGTAGAAGCTGGTCTTCGTGACTCTCTTGAACGCGGTGTAGTAGCTGGTTACCCACTAATCGACATTAAAGCGAAATTAGTATTCGGTTCTTACCATGACGTTGACTCGAATGAGATGGCGTTCAAAATCGCTGCATCTATGGCTCTTAAAGAAGCTGCTAAACAATGTGACGCAGTTATCTTAGAACCAATGATGAAAGTAGAAGTTGTCATTCCAGAAGAATACCTTGGTGATATCATGGGTAACATTACTTCTCGTCGCGGACGTGTTGAGGGTATGGAAGCTCGCGGTAACTCTCAAGTTGTTCGTGCAATGGTTCCACTATCGGAAATGTTTGGTTATGCAACAACTCTTCGTTCAGCAACACAAGGTCGTGGTGTATTCTCAATGACATTTGATCATTATGAAGAAGTACCAAAATCAATTGCTGCTGATATCGTTAAAAAAAATAAAGGTGAATAATTGAATTTTCATCTTGCATAAAGTATAACTAATTTGTAAGCTATGATTGTGGGATGGCGGATGGGCCCGTTCGCCATCAGCAATCATTCTATAAATTTTTAAAAAATATAAACATATAATTTTGAGGAGGCAATCTCTAATGGCTAAAGAAAAATTCGACCGTTCAAAAACGCATGCTAACATTGGTACAATCGGACACGTTGACCATGGTAAAACTACTTTAACTGCTGCTATCGCAACAGTTCTTTCTAAAAAAATGGGTGGGGAAGCTAAATCATACGCTGATATCGATAACGCTCCAGAAGAAAAAGAACGTGGTATCACAATCAATACTTCTCACGTAGAGTATGAAACTACAACTCGTCACTATGCACACGTTGACTGCCCAGGACACGCTGACTATGTTAAAAACATGATCACTGGTGCTGCTCAAATGGACGGCGGTATCTTAGTAGTATCTGCTGCTGACGGCCCAATGCCACAAACTCGTGAACACATCCTTTTATCTCGTCAAGTAGGTGTTCCATACTTAGTAGTATTCATGAACAAATGTGATATGGTAGACGACGAAGAATTATTAGAATTAGTAGAAATGGAAATCCGTGACCTACTTTCTGAATATGACTTCCCAGGTGATGATCTTCCTGTAATCAAAGGTTCTGCTCTTAAAGCTCTTGAAGGTGAAGCAGAATGGGAAGAAAAAATCGTTGAATTAATGGACGCTGTAGATGCTTACATCCCAACTCCAGAACGTCAAACTGACAAACCATTCATGATGCCAGTAGAGGACGTATTCTCTATCACTGGTCGTGGTACAGTTGCAACTGGCCGTGTTGAACGTGGTCAAGTTAAAGTTGGTGACGTTGTTGAAATCATCGGTATCACTGAAGAAGCTAAATCTACAACTGTAACTGGTGTAGAAATGTTCCGTAAATTATTAGACTACGCTGAAGCTGGTGACAACATCGGTGCTTTACTTCGTGGTGTAGCTCGTGAAGAAATCCAACGTGGTCAAGTATTAGCTAAACCAGGCTCAATCACTCCACACACTAACTTCAAAGCTGAAGTTTATGTTTTATCAAAAGAAGAGGGTGGCCGTCATACTCCATTCTTCTCTAACTACCGTCCTCAGTTCTACTTCCGTACAACTGACGTAACAGGTATCTGTAACTTACCAGAAGGCGTTGAAATGGTAATGCCTGGCGATAACATCGAAATGACAGTAGAACTTATCGCTCCAATCGCTCTTGAAGAAGGTACTAAATTCTCTATCCGTGAGGGTGGCCGTACTGTAGGCGCTGGTGTAGTTGCTTCTATCCAAAAATAATTTTAGCGCAAGCTAATTTTTTAAACCAATCTGTAGGGACGCTTACAGATTGGTTTTTTTTGTGTTAAAATATGTAAAGAATATTTGGTAATATTAGTTGAATTAGATTATTTTATGTATACATAATGGGTGAAATATCAAAAAGAAGTAGAAATATCGATTTTTTACGAAACCGCTAGAGGTGAAAGCTAGTACCAGAGACATCCGCCGGAAGTTTTAACTTCTTTCAACGGATGTTTGGCCAGCTGCTTAAAGAAGTTGAAATTGAAAGGCAATGTAGCATGTAGAGTATAGAATCGCACCCCTTTTAATTACTATTAACCGTTTAATAATTCATCTTTAAAAAGTTAGGATAATATTTATTGAAAACGTATGATATATATAAATTGGTTGGAGTGGAGGCTGGGCGACTCCTCGGGGATCAGCGTCACGGATGAGACTCTGGAGCGAGCAAAGCGGCTCATCGGACGCCCCCAGGAAAGCGCCCGGTCGGAGCGGAAATCAACCTCACGTTATGATGATTAGCTTATTTAATACATAAGAACATTTCATGGAAGGAGAATTTGCATATGGAAATGAAAATATTGCTAATTGAAGACGATCCATCAATTTTCGAAATGATTCAGACACGCTTTGCACAGTGGTCGCTTCAGGTTGTGGGTCCAAAAGATTTTCAAAAGGTAATGGATGATTTTATTGAACAAAAGCCACAGCTTGTATTGATTGACATTCAGCTTCCAGCCTATGATGGTTTTCATTGGTGTCGCGAAATACGTCATATCTCAAAGGTGCCAATTCTCTTTCTATCTTCACGAGACCACCCAATGGATATGGTCATGGCAATGCAAATGGGGGCGGATGACTTTGTACAAAAGCCTTTCCATATGGAAGTATTACTGGCAAAGGTACAAGCCATTTTACGTCGTACATATGATTATATAGAAGAATCTATGGATGTTACACGGTTTAATGGTGCAATCATTGACTATGCACGCAGTGAAATAATGTATGAGGGTAACCTTGCCTCGCTAACTAAAAATGAGCTCTTTATTTTACGTATTTTAGTGGAGAAGGCCGATCAAATAGTTTCAAGAGATGATTTAATGAGAAAGTTATGGGATGATGAGCGTTTTGTTAATGATAATACATTGTCGGTAAATGTTAATCGGTTACGTAGTAAACTTGAGGATATAGGTTTACAAGAAGCAATTTTAACTAAAAAGGGACTTGGTTATATGGCTGTAACACAAGGGAAGTGAGTAACAATGCTAATTTTATTTTTAAGAGAACGCCTCGCTTGGATAGGCTTTTTTGCTTTTATCATCGTTATGATCAATGTTTTATTTTCTTTAGACGCTGGTTTAGAGGGAATATCTATTTGGTATATGAATACTAGTGTGCTTATTAGTTTTATGATCTTTCTTTTTTGGCGATATAAACTAGAAGTAAGACAGTTAAAGGATTTCCTGGGAAATGTGGAAAGTCAACTCGATGCTGTGCATAGCAAAAGTATGATGTTATCACCTTTTCAAGTAGCATACTTAACGAAAATTGAAGATGTATTTTATGACAAGAATACAGAGTTAAATCAAGCGAAGGTACAGCTTCAAGAATATTCCGATGAACTGCTAGCGTGGGTTCATGAGGTTAAGGCGCCTTTAACTTCAATTAATTTAATGCTGGATCACGTAGAAGATTTGACACTACGTCGTAAATTAGAGACGGAGTGGTTAAGACTACATTTATTAGTCGATCAGCAGCTACACCAAACACGTTTAGCTTCTATTGAAAAAGATAATTATTTGACAGAGATCGAGCTAAGAACTGTGGTCTATAAGGAAATAAGAGCTATGCAAGCATGGTGTATTGAAAAAGGTATTGGTTTCGATGTTGAAGCGTTAACAGTGACAGTGATGACAGATGGAAAATGGCTAGGCTTTATAATCCGACAAATTCTGTCCAATGCGATTAAATATAGTCCTGCAAATTCAGAGGTACTGATTTTTACGGAAGTAGATGCTACTGGAGCAACATTACTACATATAAAAGACGCGGGTATTGGCATTCGTAAGGAGGATTTACCTCGAATCTTTCATAAGTCGTATACTGGGACAGCCGGTAGAGAGTCTGCCCAATCGACAGGTATGGGTCTATACTTAGCGCATAACGTGGCACAGAAAATCGGCGTCCGTATTACTGTCCAATCTAGTGTAGGTGAAGGCTCGATATTTACATTACGTTTTCCATTACAAAATGAATATGTCAAACTAACAGGTAGATGACGAAATTGTCACCTACCTTTTTATATTGTCATGTAAAACACACGAATTGGCGACGTAGACAGGGTACACTTGAACTATAGAAAGGGGCGTTTACAAGTGGCAGTTTTAATTGGTCGTAAAGTAAAAAAAGTATATGGCAAAAAATCAACAGCCCAAGAGGTATTAAAGGGTATTGATTTAGAAGTTAATAAAGGTGAATTTGTTGGTATTATGGGACCTTCAGGCTCTGGGAAGACAACACTTTTAAATGTTTTGTGTTCGATTGACTTTGCTACAGAAGGTGTTATTGAAATAAATGGTCAAAACTTACGTGGTATGAAGGAGAAGGCATTAGCTAATTTCCGTCGTGAACAATTAGGATTCATATTCCAAGATTATAATTTATTAGATACGCTAACGGTAAAAGAAAATATTTTACTACCATTAGCTATTGGTCGGCTACCAAAGGCTGTGGCAGAGAGTCGCTTAAAAGAGCTTACTCATTTATTAGGTATTACGGAAATTTTAAATAAATATCCAAATGAAATATCGGGTGGTCAAAAGCAACGTACATCAGCAGCGCGTGCACTAATTACGAATCCGTCGCTTGTATTCGCTGATGAACCTACAGGCGCACTTGACTCAAAATCAGCTACTGCACTTTTAAAAAATCTACAAAGTATTAATGAGTCAAAAAAAGCAACGATTATGATGGTTACGCACGATGCAGTAGCAGCGAGTTTTTGTACACGTGTTTTATTTTTAAAGGACGGACTCATTTATAGTGAGCTATATAAAGGAGATAAAACGAGACAGGCATTTTTCCAAGAAATCATGCATACGCAAAGTGTGCTAGGCGGTGACGGCTATGAGTCTTAGTAAACTCGTATTGCGCAGTATGAAGAAAAATATGAAGCATTATTATTTATATTTTTTCGCACTTATTTTTAGTGTTACTTTATATTTTTCTTTTGTGACATTGCAAAATAATGCTGAAGTGCTGGCTACAGTAGAGGAGAGCGGTACGGCCACAGCGGGTTTTGCTGCGGCAACCTATATGCTGTACTTTATTGTTTTGTTTTTCGTACTTTATGCAAATCATCTATTTATGAAGCGTCGCAGTAAGGAAATAGGCTTGTATCAGCTAATAGGAATGACAAAGGGGCTTATCGTTCGCTTGTTAGCGGTAGAAAGTATCCTATTATTTGTCGGTGCGGTCGTTATAGGTATGCTTGTAGGGTTCTTTAGTTCGCGTTTATTTGCCATGATTTTACTACGGGTACTAGAAAAAGAGACACTTGTGACGATGACATTTAGTACAGAGGCTTTACAGAAGTCTATCGTAGTATTTGCCATTCTACTAGTCATTGTACTCGTGCAAATGGCTTGGATGATATATCGCGTATCATTACTATCATTATTCAGTGCTTCTAAGCAAGCCGATGAGCGCGTGAAACGTTTTAGCCCATTACAAATGGTTATTGGTTTTTTAGGACTTGTATTTATTGTATATGGCTACTATGCATCAACTAAGCTTTTCGATATTAACTCTCAGGGTAATTTAACGCTTAATATGATTATTATTTTAGCAACTACCATTGGCGGTACGTTCCTTGTTTTCCGTTTTTCTGTAGCATTTATTATGAATTCAATTCGTCTTAAGAAAAATGGACATTTGACTGTGCGTGATGTTTTAGCACTAACACCGATAATGCATCGCATGAAAGGTAATGCGAAATCATTAACGCTTATAACGGTTTTAACGGGTGTTTCACTTGGGGTTACAACATTAGCATATATAGCTTATTATTCAACAGGCTCGTCGTCATATAGCCAAGTGCCTGCAGATTATATTTTACTTGAAGATCACGGTCAGGAGTTCTTAAAGGAACTTGAAGAAAATAATATAGCCTTTGATAAAATAGAGTACCGAACACAGAGTGTTTTAGCTTCATTTTCACAATTATTATCTGAAAGTCAGCAAAATGCAGATAATCCCCTTTATGGTGCAGAAGGAAGCATTACTACAATTCCACTTTCTGATTATCAACAAATAGTTCCCGAAGCTTCCATTTCGGATTACGACGTTATTTTAACAAACTATGGTGGCTATATGGCAGAAATGTTTCCGCTTGAAAAGGATCGTGATGTAGATGTCACTATAGGAGGACCAGAGGAAACTAAGAAAGAGACGCTTCATGTTAAAGAGGTTCGGCATGAAAGTATTATAAGTGGTACTATAACTGGTGGGCCTGGAGGACCGGTTTTCGTAGTTCCAGACGCATTGTTTGAAGAATTAGCTACTTACAATGTATTTGATTTGTTGTATAAACAAACCTCTATTAACTTAAAGAATAAAAGTGACTTAGCTCTAGCGGAGAAATTATATGATGAGAGTACGCATGTGAAAGAAAATGGGGCTGTTGTTTATAATCCATCCTATATACAGTCCTATGAAAAACAACGTAAGGGGAATATCGAAACATTAGGAATAACGATATTTACAGCAGCATTTTTAGGCTTAGCATTTTTAATGACAACTGGAAGTATTTTATACTTTAAGCAAATGTCTGAAGCTGAAGAGGAGCGAGGCTCTTATACGATATTAAGAAAGATTGGCTTCGCCGAAAAAGATATTATGAAAGGTGTATATATGAAACAAGCCTTTAATTTTGGTGTTCCATTAATAATAGGGCTGCTCCATAGTTACTTTGCTGTAAAGTCAGGATGGTTTTTATTCGGCTCAGAGTTAACTGCACCATTATGGATTGCTATGAGCTGCTATATAGCGTTATACGCTATTTTCGCTATACTGTCCGTTGGCTATTATAAAAAAGTCATTCGTGAATCATTATAATAGGAAGAAATCTAAAACAGTATGATTATTTAAGATCATACTGTTTTTTGTGTCGTCAAAATTTAGAAGATTATTATAGGGCTATAAAAATATCTTGACTTTCAATTGTTAGACAGTTAAAGTTTAACGTATTAGTAATCTAGTGTACGAAAGTGGAGTGTTGAAATGAACGCAGTAATTGTGGCAGTAGCTGTCATGTTAATATTAAGCTTGCTCCGTATCAATGTTGTTCTTTCTCTTGTGTTGGGGGCCTTTGCGGGTGGTCTAATAAGCGGCATGGGTATAGAAGCAACCGTAAAATCATTTACAGAAGGGTTGGGGGCAGGCGCAACGATTGCTTTAAGCTATGGGTTGCTTGGTGGTTTTGCTATCGCCATTTCCAAAACAGGAATTCCTGAATTAATGATTGCATGGATTTTAAAGATATTAAATAAAAACGGTACAAGTAATCGAAAAGGTTTAGTAAAGGTTTTAATCTTCTTACTAATCTTTATGATGTCTATTTTCTCTCAAAATTTAATTCCAATTCATATCGCCTTTATCCCATTATTGATACCGCCACTCTTAAAAGTTTTAAATATGCTAGAAGTTGATCGACGAATTATCGCAACATTAATTGCTGTTGGTTTAATAGGGACATATAGTTTCGTTCCTGCTGGCTTCGGAGCGATATTCCAAGACATTGTATCAATGCAAGTATCTAAGGCTGGTATGGAAGTATCTTCACGTGATGTACCAGCAGCGATGGCTATACCCGTTCTAGGGATGCTAATTGGGTTATGTGTAGCCTTTTTCGTTTACCGAAAGCCTCGACAATATCAAAATAATGATGTAGAGACAGAGTCTTTAAATGTAAATGTTAGTAAGTTTGTTATTATCTCAACGACTGTGGCTTTAATTATTTCTCTATGCGCACAAATTTATACTGATTCGATGATTGTAGGTGCTTTTGCAGGCATTATGATTATGTATTTCACTGGTGCACTTAAATGGAAAGAAGCAGATGAGATTCTTTCTGAAGGAATGAAGATGATGGCCTTTATTGGTTTCGTTATGATCGCGGCAAATGGCTTTGCATCTGTTATTAACGCCACAGGTCATATAGATAGCTTAATTAATGGTTCGATAAACATTCTTCAAGGGAATACGAGTCTAGCTATATTGATTATGTTAGTCATTGGTTTAATTGTGACGATGGGAATCGGATCTTCCTTTGCGACAGTACCAATTATCGCGACTTTATTTGTTCCTCTTGCACAAGGGCTGGGATTGAGTCCTTTGGCGATTATTTGTCTAATAGGTACAGCAGGTGCTTTAGGTGATGCGGGCTCTCCTGCTTCAGATTCTACTCTTGGACCTACTGCTGGTTTAAATGTAGATGGACAGCATAATCACATTTGGGATACATGTGTACCAACGTTCATTTTTATTAACATCCCACTTATTATATTTGGCTGGATTGCATGTGTGTTCTTCTTATAAAGTAATAGTATGAGCGGTCTCTAACTATTAGAGACTGCTTTTTTTATATATTGATACTATTTAATTGTTAGAAATGTGCGAAAACGTTGGTGTAATTGCCTTATATGTTGCAAAGTACATTGAAATTTTATATACTAGTAAACGGCTTAGATAAGCGAGAAATATTAGTAGTAAGAATATCTGCAACATTTAAAAGAATTTAGCGAAAAGCCTTGCTTATTCTTTTTTTATTGTGTATAATGTTGAATGTTGGTCTTTGACTGCGATGAAACGAGAGGTTGCCGACACACCCGGCCGCTTTGCCATGGCGGTGTGTGGGAAAATTTTCGTGGAGAATGTCTAGAAAATAGGCGAGAAGGAGGGAAAATAATGGCAAAACAAAAGATTCGTATTCGTTTAAAAGCGTATGATCACCGTATTTTAGATCAGTCTGCTGAGAAAATTGTGGAAACTGCAAAACGTTCAGGTGCAAGTGTATCAGGTCCGATTCCACTTCCAACTGAGAAGTCTGTGTACACAATTCTTCGTGCGGTTCACAAGTACAAAGATTCTCGTGAACAATTCGAAATGCGTACGCATAAACGTCTGATCGATATCGTTAACCCAACACCACAAACTGTTGATGCGTTAATGAAACTTGATTTACCATCTGGCGTTGATATCGAAATCAAACTTTAATGGTAAAAAAATATAACTTTTTTAAAACTTACAGGAGGTGTGACAAATGGCTAAAGGAATCTTAGGTAGAAAAATTGGTATGACACAAGTTTTCGCTGAAAACGGCGATTTAATCCCGGTAACAGTTATCGAAGCTGCTCCAAACGTAGTACTTCAAAAGAAAACTGTTGAAACAGACGGCTACGAAGCAATCCAAGTTGGTTTTGAAGACAAGCGTGTTAAGCTTTCTAACAAACCAGAACAAGGTCACGTAGCAAAAGCGAACACTGCTCCTAAGCGCTTCATCCGTGAATTCCGCAACGTAAACGTTGAAGAATACGAAGTTGGTCAAGAAGTCAAAGTAGAAATTTTCGCAGAAGGCGATGTAATTGATGTAACAGGTGTTACTAAAGGTAAAGGTTTCCAAGGTGTAATTAAACGCCATGGTCAATCTCGTGGTCCTATGGCCCACGGTTCTCGTTACCACCGTCGTCCTGGTTCAATGGGTCCAGTTGCTCCGAACCGCGTATTCAAACAAAAGAAATTACCTGGTCAAATGGGTGGCACTGTAGTTACAATCCAAAACTTAGAAATCGTGAAAGTTGATGCGGAACGTAACTTACTACTTGTTAAAGGTAATGTTCCTGGTTCTAAAAAAGCTCTAGTTACAGTTAAAACTGCAATTAAAGCTAAGTAATCACCTAAGGAAAGGAGGAAACAGGAATGACAAAAGTATCTGTACTTAGTCAAACAGGTGCTTCAGTTGGTGAAATCGAATTAAACGATGCGATTTTTGGAATCGAGCCAAATGAAGCAGTATTATTCGACGCTGTAGTAGCACAACGCGCTTCTCTTCGTCAAGGTAATCACAAGGTTAAAAACCGTTCTGAAGTTGCTGGTGGTGGTCGTAAACCATGGCGTCAAAAAGGAACTGGTCGTGCTCGTCAAGGTTCTATCCGTTCTCCACAATGGCGCGGTGGTGGTATCGTATTCGGTCCAACTCCACGTAGCTACTCTTATAAATTACCTAAAAAAGTTCGCCGCTTAGCTCTTAAATCAGCTTTATCAGCTAAAGTAGTAGAACAAAACTTCTTAGTTCTTGATGCTCTTACATTAGCAGCACCAAAAACAAAAGAATTCACAAAAATCCTTAAAGATCTTTCTTTAGAGAAAAAATCTTTATTCGTAACTGCTGACCTAGATGAAAACGTAGCATTATCTGCTCGTAACATCCCTGGTGTAACAGTTTTAACTGCAAATGGAATCAATGTTCTTGATCTTTTAGGTCATGAAAAAGTTGTATTCACAAAATCTGCAGTAGAAAAAGTTGAGGAGGTGCTTGGATAATGGAAGCACGTGATATTTTAAAACGTCCGGTCATTACTGAGCGTTCTTCAGAACTTATGGCAGAGAAAAAGTATACTTTCGAAGTAGACACTCGCGCTAACAAAACTCAAGTAAAAGACGCTGTAGAAGAAATCTTTGGTGTAACAGTTGAGAAAGTAAACGTTCTTAACTACAAAGGTAAATTCAAACGCGTAGGCCGTTACGGTGGTTACACTAACAAACGTCGTAAAGCGATTGTTAAATTAACTGCTGATAGCAAAGAAATCGAATTATTCGAAATGTAATCCTTTATGGATTTATGATTTGAACAATCAAGAAGGAGGGAAACACAATGGCGATTAAAAAGTATAAACCTACCTCTAATGGTCGTCGTAATATGACGTCTTTAGACTTTGCGGAAATTACAACTAACAAGCCTGAGAAATCATTGCTTGAACCAACTAAACGCAAAGCTGGTCGTAATAACCAAGGTAAAATCACTGTTCGTCATCATGGCGGTGGACATAAGAAGCAATACCGTGTTATCGATTTCAAACGTGTAAAAGATGGCATTCCGGCTAAAGTTGCTACTATCGAATATGATCCAAACCGTTCTGCGAATATCGCATTAATCAACTACGCTGATGGAGCAAAAGCTTACATCTTAGCACCAAAAGGTCTAGAGGTTGGTCAAACAATCGTATCTGGTCCAGATGCTGATATTAAAGTAGGTAACGCATTACCATTAGCAAACATTCCAATGGGTACTACAATCCATAACATCGAGTTAAAACCTGGTAAAGGTGGACAATTAGTACGTTCTGCAGGTACTTCTGCTCAAGTACTTGGTCGTGAAGACAAATACGTAATCGTTCGTCTACAATCTGGTGAAGTACGTTTAGTGTTAGCTACTTGCCGCGCTACAATCGGTCAAGTTGGTAACGAACAACACGAACTAGTACACATCGGTAAAGCAGGTCGTAGCCGTTGGTTAGGTAAACGCCCAGAAGTTCGTGGTTCTGTAATGAACCCTAACGATCACCCACACGGTGGTGGTGAAGGACGTTCTCCAATCGGACGTAAATCACCAATGACTCCTTGGGGTAAACCAGCACTTGGTTACAAAACTCGCAAGAAGAAAAACAAATCGGATAAATTCATCATCCGTAGTCGTAAAAAATAAAGTGGTTAAACTACGGTTCTATGTGAGAGCCGTGGTGGAATCACGGAGGGAGGTTCCTACATGGGTCGCAGCTTGAAAAAAGGACCTTTTGTCGATGACCACTTAATGAAAAAAGTGGAGGCGCAAGAGGCTTCTGAGAAAAAACAAGTTATTAAAACTTGGTCACGCCGTTCTACAATCTTCCCGAACTTCATCGGTTTAACGATTGCTGTTTATGATGGACGTAAACACGTTCCTGTATACGTAACAGAAGATATGGTTGGCCACAAACTTGGTGAGTTCGCACCGACACGTGCTTACAAAGGTCACGGTGCAGACGACAAGAAAACAAGACGCTAATTTTGAGAGGAGGTAAATCCTAATGACACAAGCTAAAGCTATCGCTCGTACTGTTCGCATTGCTCCTCGTAAAGTACGCCTAGTTGTAGACTTAATCCGAGGCAAGCAAGTTGGTGAGGCAGTTGCAATTTTACGTCATACTCCAAAAGCGGCGTCTCCAGTCGTTGAAAAAGTATTAAAATCTGCAGTTGCTAACGCTGAGCATAACTACGATCTTGACATCAACTCTTTAGTAGTTTCTGAAGTTTTCGTTGATGAAGGTCCAACATTAAAACGTTTCCGTCCACGTGCACAAGGACGTGCAAGCGCAATTAACAAACGCACAAGCCACATTACTCTAGTGGTATCTGAGAAGAAGGAGGGTTAATCCGTGGGTCAAAAAGTACATCCAATAGGACTGCGCGTTGGTATTATTCGTGACTGGGAGTCAAAATGGTACGCTGAAAAAGACTATGCAACTCTACTTCACGAAGACATCAAAGTGCGTAAATATATTGAAACGGCTCTTAAAGACGCTTCTGTTTCTAAAGTAGAAATCGAACGCGCTGCAAACCGTGTAAACATTACAATTCACACTGCGAAACCAGGTATGGTAATCGGTAAAGGTGGTTCTGAAGTTGAAAACCTTCGTAAATACCTTAGCGATTTAACTGGTAAACGTGTACACATCAACATTATCGAAATCAAACGTGCTGATCTTGACGCTCGTCTAGTAGCTGAAAACATCGCTCGTCAATTAGAAAACCGTGTATCATTCCGTCGTGCGCAAAAGCAAGCGATCCAACGCACAATTCGTGCTGGTGCAAAAGGAATTAAAACACAAGTATCTGGTCGTTTAGGTGGCGCTGATATCGCGCGTGCTGAACACTATAGTGAAGGAACTGTTCCACTTCATACTCTACGTGCTGACATCGACTATGCACACGCAGAAGCTGACACTACTTACGGTAAATTAGGCGTTAAAGTATGGATCTACCGTGGTGAAGTTCTTCCTACGAAGAAATCTGTGGAAGGAGGCAAATAATATGTTATTGCCTAAACGCGTAAAATACCGTCGTGAACACCGCGGAAACATGCGTGGCGAAGCGAAAGGCGGCAAAGAAGTATCTTTCGGCGAATGGGGCTTACAAGCTCAAACAGCTAGCTGGATTACTAACCGTCAAATCGAATCTGCACGTATCGCGATGACTCGTTACATGAAACGTGGCGGTAAAGTTTGGATTAAAATCTTCCCACACAAACCTTACACTAAAAAACCTCTAGAAGTCCGCATGGGTTCTGGTAAAGGTTCTCCTGAAGGTTGGGTTGCAGTAGTAAAACCAGGAAAAGTAATGTTCGAAATCGCTGGTGTATCTGAAGAGGTTGCACGTGAAGCACTTCGTTTAGCATCACATAAGCTTCCTGTTAAATGTAAGATCGTAAAACGTCAAGAAACTGGTGGTGAATCTAATGAAAGCTAATGAAATCCGTGACCTTGCCACTTCTGAATTAGAGTTAAAAGTGAAATCACTGAAAGAAGAGCTTTTCAACCTTCGCTTCCAATTGGCGACTGGTCAATTAGAAAACACAGCTCGTATTCGTGAAGTGCGTAAAGCAATCGCGCGTATGAAAACTGTTATTCGTGAAAGAGAAATCAGTGCAAATAACTGATAAAGGAGGTTTTCAAGTATGACTGAGCGTAATCAACGCAAAGTTTACACGGGCCGCGTTGTTTCAGATAAAATGGACAAAACAATTTCTGTTTTAGTTGAAACTCACAAAAAGCACAAGCTTTATGGTAAACGTGTAAAATACTCTAAAAAGTTTAAGGCTCATGATGAGTTAAACACAGCGAAAATCGGTGATATCGTACGTATCATGGAAACTCGCCCGCTATCAGCTACTAAACGTTTCCGTCTAGTTGAAGTTGTAGAAAAAGCGGTTATTATTTAATAACTATTTCGGAACAACCAATTTCCGAAGGGAGGTAACCTAAGTGATCCAACAAGAAAGTCGTATGAAAGTTGCTGACAACTCAGGTGCACGTGAAGTTCTTACAATTAAAGTCCTTGGTGGCTCTGGCCGTAAAACTGCTAACATCGGTGATATCGTTGTTTGTACAGTTAAGAAAGCAACACCAGGTGGCGTTGTTAAGAAGGGTGACGTTGTTAAAGCTGTTATCGTTCGTACTAAATCAGGCGTACGTCGTAAAGATGGTACGTACATCAAATTTGATGAAAATGCTTGTGTAATTATTCGTGATGATAAATCACCACGCGGAACTCGTATTTTCGGACCTGTTGCACGTGAATTACGTGACAGCAACTTCATGAAAATCGTTTCTCTAGCTCCAGAAGTTCTTTAATTTCATGACAGTGCCAATCAAGGAGGTGCGACAGCATGCATGTAAAAAAAGGTGACAAGGTTAAGGTAATCACTGGTAAGGATAAAGGCAAAGAAGGCGTTATTCTTGCTGCTTACCCTAAACAAGATCGCGTTCTTGTTGAAGGTGTGAACATCGTGAAAAAACACGTAAAACCTAACCAATTGAATCCACAAGGTGGAATTGTAAGCCAAGAGGCTGCAATTCACGTTTCGAACGTAATGCTAATCGATCCTAAATCTGGCGAGCCGACTCGTGTAGGTTATAAAATCGAAAACGGTAAAAAAGTTCGTGTTGCAAAAAAATCAGGTGCAGTAATCGACTAATTTCTATAAAAAGAAGGGAGGTACACAAATGAGCCGCCTAAAAGAAAAATATTTAAATGAAGTTTCTCCTGCTCTTATGAGCAAGTTTGGATATAAATCAGTTATGCAATTGCCGAAAGTTGAGAAAATCGTTATCAACATGGGTGTTGGTGACGCAGTTCAAAACTCAAAAGCATTAGATGCAGCTGTAGAAGAATTAACAATCATCACTGGTCAAAAACCAGTCGTAACTAAAGCGAAAAAATCGATCGCAGGTTTCCGTCTACGTGAAGGTATGCCTATCGGTGCTAAAGTTACATTACGCGGTGAGCGTATGTATGAATTCTTGGACAAATTAATCTCAATTTCACTACCTCGTGTACGTGACTTCCGTGGTGTTTCTAAAAAAGCATTCGATGGTCGCGGTAACTACACTTTAGGTGTTAAAGAGCAATTAATTTTCCCAGAAATCGATTACGATAAAGTTTCAAAAGTACGCGGTATGGACATCGTGATCGTAACGACAGCGAATTCTGATGAAGAAGCTCGCGAGTTATTGACACAATTCGGTATGCCGTTCCAAAAGTAATTAAACAAGGAGGGCGAAAACGTGGCTAAAAAATCTATGATCGTTAAACAACAACGTAAGCAAAAGTTTAAAGTGCAAGAATATACACGTTGTGAACGCTGTGGCCGTCCACACTCTGTATATCGCAAATTCAAACTTTGCCGTATTTGTTTCCGAGAACTTGCATATAAGGGACAAATTCCTGGCGTGAAAAAAGCCAGCTGGTAATCCCCTAATTTGGGAAGGAGGTAAATGTAATGACAATGACTGATCCGATTGCAGATATGCTTACTCGCATTCGTAATGCGAACATGGTTCGTCACGAGAAGTTAGAAGTACCAGCTTCCAACGTGAAAAAAGAAATCGCTGAAATTTTAAAGCGTGAAGGTTTCGTACGTGACGTAGAATACGTGGAAGACAACAAACAAGGTATTATCCGTATCTTCTTAAAATACGGTAAAGATAACGAGCGCGTTATCACTGGTTTAAAACGTATTTCTAAACCTGGTCTACGAGTATACGCAAAAACAAATGAAGTTCCTAAAGTACTGAACGGTCTTGGTATCGCTTTAGTGTCAACTTCACAAGGTTTATTAACAGATAAAGAAGCTCGCGCTAAACAAGTTGGCGGCGAAGTTCTAGCATACGTTTGGTAATTAGCAATAAATGAATGGAGGTGCAACTAAATGTCTCGTGTAGGTAAAAAAATTATCGAGGTACCAGCTAACGTAACTGTTACTGTTGCAGCTGACAACTCAGTTACCGTTAAAGGTCCTAAAGGCGAACTTGTTCGTTCTTTCCACCAAGATATGAAAATTGAGCAAGAAGGTAACGTAATCACTGTATCTCGTCCTTCTGATTCAAAAGAACACCGCACAAACCACGGTACAACACGTGCGCTATTAGCGAACATGGTTACTGGTGTTTCTGTAGGTTTCGAAAAATCATTAGAACTTATCGGTGTCGGTTACCGTGCGCAATTACAAGGTAAAAAACTTGTTCTTAACGTAGGTTATTCACATCCAGTTGAGTTCACACCGGAAGATGGTCTAGAAGTTGAAGTTCCTTCAAACACTAAAATCATCGTTAAAGGTATCAGCAAAGAACGTGTTGGTGCTCTTGCATCTAACATCCGTGACGTGCGTCCACCAGAGCCTTACAAAGGTAAAGGTATCCGTTATGAAGGCGAATACGTTCGTCGTAAAGAAGGTAAAACAGGTAAATAATGCTGCCTAAGCATTAGAAAGGAGTGACCCTTGTGATTACGAAACAAGATAAAAATCAGGTTCGTAAAAAACGTCATGCACGCGTACGTTCTAAAATTTCGGGTACTGCTGAGCGTCCACGCTTAAACGTATTCCGTTCTAACAAGAACATCTACGCTCAACTAATCGATGACGTAGCAGGCGTAACAATCGTTAGCGCATCTTCTCAAGAAAATGGTTTTGAAGGTGCTGGTAGCAATGTTGATGCTGCAACTAAAGTCGGTGAAACAATCGCAAAACGCGCTACGGAAAAAAATATTACTGCTGTAGTATTTGACCGTGGTGGTTACTTATATCATGGACGTGTTAAAGCTTTAGCTGAAGCTGCACGTGAGAACGGTTTAGAATTTTAATAAAAAGGAGGGACACATTTCATGAGTCGAATTGACGCAAACAAACTTGGAGAACTTGAAGAACGCGTAGTTACTATTAACCGTGTTGCTAAAGTTGTTAAAGGTGGACGTCGCTTCCGCTTCACAGCGTTAGTTGTAGTTGGCGATAAAAACGGTCACGTTGGTTTCGGTACTGGTAAAGCTCAAGAGGTGCCAGATGCTATCCGTAAAGCTGTTGAAGATGCGAAGAAAAACTTAATCGAAGTGCCACGCGTAGGTGGAACAACTCCACACTTAGTGCAAGGTCGCTTTGGTGCAGGAGAAATTCTAATTAAACCTGCTGCTCCTGGTACAGGAGTTATCGCTGGTGGTCCAGTACGTGCCGTACTAGAACTAGCTGGTATTACTGATATTCTTTCAAAATCACTTGGAACTAACACACCAATCAATATGGTGCGTGCAACTGTTCAAGGTTTAACTGAATTAAAACGCGTAGAGGACGTAGCTAAATTACGTGGTAAATCAGTGGAAGAAATATTAGGATAAGGGGGGAAAGATAATGGCTAACAAATTAGAAATCACCCTTACAAAATCTGTGATTGGTACTAAACCTGCGCAACGTAAAACAATCGAAGCTCTAGGTTTACGCAAATTACACCAAACTGTTGAGAAAGCTGATAATGCAGCTACTCGCGGTATGCTTGATAAAGTAGCTCACTTAGTTACTGTAAAAGAAATTTAATTTCCAATTATTGAACAAGGAGGTGCCACCCACTATGAAACTGCATGAGTTAAAACCAGCAGAAGGTTCTCGTAAGCAACGCAACCGCGTTGGTCGTGGTATCGGTTCTGGTAACGGTAAGACAGCAGGTAAAGGTCATAAAGGTCAAAACGCTCGTTCTGGTGGCGGTGTTCGCCCAGGCTTTGAAGGCGGTCAAAACCCATTATTCCGTCGTTTACCAAAACGTGGCTTTACGAACATCAACCGTAAAGAATACGCTATCGTTAACCTTGACACATTAAACCGTTTCGAAGACGGTGCAGAGGTAACAGCTGCATTATTACTTGAAACTGGTCTTGTGAGCAATGAAAAAGCTGGAATTAAAGTTCTTGGAAACGGAACTCTTGATAAAAAGCTTACAGTAAAAGCTCATAAATTCTCTGCTTCAGCTAAAGAAGCAATCGAGAATGCCGGCGGAACTACTGAGGTGATTTAATGTTTCAGACGATCTCTAACTTTATGCGTGTTCGAGATATACGAAATAAAATCATTTTCACTCTTTTAATGTTAATCGTTTTCCGTATCGGTACGTTTGTACCAGTACCAAACGTTGACGCTAATGTATTAAAGGCAACTGATGAGTTCAATCTCGTTGGTTTCCTAAATACTTTTGGCGGTGGTGCTTTGAAAAACTTCTCTATCTTCGCGATGGGAATTATGCCTTACATCACTGCTTCAATTATTGTTCAGTTATTGCAAATGGACGTAGTGCCGAAATTTGCTGAGTGGGCAAAGCAAGGTGAAGTCGGAAGACGTAAACTTGCTCAATTTACTCGTTACTTTACAATTGTTCTTGCGTTTATCCAATCATTCGCAATGTCATTTGGCTTTAATAGAATGTATGGCGGATCTTTGATTAAAGAAGAAGGAATTTTAACATATGTTACAATTTCTATTGTATTAACAGCAGGTACAGCATTCCTTGTATGGCTTGCTGAACAAATTACTGCACATGGCGTTGGGAATGGTATTTCTATTGTAATTTTCGCAGGTATCACTGCGGCATTACCGAATGCCATTAACCAAATCTATGCACAGCAAATCGAGGGTGCTGGTGATAAATTATTTATCAATCTAGTAATTCTTGGATTGCTTGTTTTAGTTATGCTTGCAGTTGTTGTTGGAGTTATCTACGTGCAACAAGCACTACGTAAAATTCCAATTCAATATGCTAAACGAGTTACTGGACGCAACCAACAAACAGCTAGTCAACAAACACATTTACCGTTAAAAGTAAATGCTGCAGGGGTTATTCCGGTAATCTTTGCATCAGCGTTTTTGACAACACCACGTGTGTTAGTTCCGTTCTTTGGCGAAGGTGCTGTAACAACATTCATTGAAAACACGTTTGATTATTCTAAACCTGTTGGGATGGTTGTTTACATTGCATTGATCGTCGCGTTCACATATTTCTATGCATTCGTACAAGTGAATCCAGAAAATGTGGCAGATAACTTGAAAAAGCAAGGTGCTTACATTCCGGGTATTCGTCCGGGTGAAAGTACGCAAACGTATTTAACAAGCGTGTTATATCGTCTGACATTTGTTGGTGCGATTTTCTTAACTGTTATTTCGGTAATGCCGATTATACTCATGAACATTATGAAACTACCTGCCACAGTGCAGATCGGTGGTACTAGTATTATTATCGTAGTCGGCGTAGCGCTGGAAACGATGAAACAGCTAGAATCTCAACTTGTTAAACGTCACTACAAAGGCTTTATGAAATAATGTTGGTTTTTAGGGAACGTTTCATCGTTTCCTGAAATCAGCAAACCTTTTGTGGGAGGAATATTTCCGTATGAATATCGTTTTAATGGGTCTGCCAGGTGCTGGTAAAGGTACTCAAGCAGATAAAATCGTTGAGAAGTACGCGATTCCTCATATTTCTACAGGCGATATGTTCCGTGCTGCTATGAAAGATGGTACAGAACTAGGCTTGCAAGCTAAATCGTTTATTGATCAAGGTGCTCTAGTACCTGATGAAGTAACGATTGGTATTGTTCGTGAACGACTTGCTAAACATGATTGTGAAAAGGGCTTCTTATTAGATGGATTCCCACGTACTGTTCCTCAAGCTGAAGCTTTAGACAGCATTCTTGCTGATCTTGGTAAAGCTATTGAACATACAATTAACATCCAAGTTGAAAAAGATGAGTTAGTTGCTCGTCTGTCAGGTCGTCGTATTTGTAAAACTTGCGGTACATCTTATCATCTTGTTTTCAATCCTCCAGCTGAGGAAGGAACATGTGATAAAGATGGTGGCGAGCTTTATACACGTGCGGATGATAATCCTGAAACGGTTGCAAACCGTCTGGAAGTAAATATGAAACAAGCACAACCTTTACTTGACTACTATGAAGTAAAAGGTGTGTTAACAAATATTGATGGACAGCAAGATATTAATAAAGTGTTTGCTGATCTTGATGCTCTATTACAGGGCAGCCGCAGCTGATACCCGGCTCCGGGCGCAGAATACTGCTTCCGCGGGAGGCATGCGGGAGCAACAACGAAACATAATTTTTTGAGAGTTGCAAAAGCATATTGTGCCCGGTATATATTTCTTTTAAAAAGTGCAACATTACTTTTGAAAGAGTATAATGGGTTTCGTGGAAGCATCTGTGTAACGGGTATGAATATCTCATCAAAGACATTCCGGTATTCGTGTAAACATGGAAGGTTCAGTGCCCTTAACGGTTCTGTATATTCCGTGGATTGTGTGAAGCGAAACCAGACGAGCGTCTTTCAAACATCTCTCATACAATCCAAACATATGTTGAAACGAGGTTGCTTCTATAGTTGCAGCAGATATCCGTTTGATGTAACGATGAGAACTTTAATTTGCATATAGAGAGGAGACAGAGTAGATGGCGAAAGATGATGTAATTGAAGTCGAAGGGACAGTTGTTGAGACTTTGCCAAACGCGATGTTTAAGGTAGAATTAGAAAATGGACATGTGATTCTAGCACACGTTTCTGGTAAGATTCGTATGCACTTTATCCGCATTCTACCTGGAGATAAGGTTACTATCGAGTTATCTCCTTATGATTTAACTCGCGGTCGTATCACATACCGTTTTAAATAATCTTTTGCGCTCCGGACTACTAAGGAGGTTAGGTTAGATGAAAGTGAGACCATCTGTAAAACCGATCTGCGAAAAATGTAAAGTAATTCGCCGACGCGGTAAAGTAATGGTAATTTGTGAAAATCCTAAACACAAACAAAAACAAGGATAATTTTAAAGGAGGTGCACAACGTACATGGCACGTATTGCTGGTGTTGACATTCCTCGCGACAAACGCGTGGTAATTTCATTAACTTACATTTACGGTATTGGTAAAACTACAGCTCAGAAAGTATTAGCTGACGCAGGTATTTCAGAAGATACACGCGTACGCGACTTAACTGAAGATGAGTTAAACAAAATCCGTGAACAATTAGACACATACAAACTTGAAGGTGACTTACGTCGCGAAACTTCATTAAATATCAAACGTCTGATGGAAATCGGTTCATTCCGTGGTATCCGTCACCGTCGTGGTTTACCTGTTCGTGGTCAAAATACGAAGAACAATGCGCGTACGCGTAAAGGTCCTCGTAAAACTGTAGCGAACAAGAAAAAATAATAAGTAAAGGAGGTTCCTTCTTAACATGGCTCGTAAACAACAAACTCGTAAACGTCGTGTGAAAAAGAATATCGAATCTGGTATCGCACACATTCGTTCTACATTTAACAATACAATCGTAACGATTACAGATATGCAAGGTAACGCTGTATCTTGGTCAAGTGCTGGTGCTCTTGGTTTCCGTGGTTCACGTAAATCTACACCATTCGCTGCTCAAATGGCTGCAGAAACTGCTGCTAAAGCATCCCTTGAACATGGTCTGAAAACGTTGGAAGTAACTGTTAAAGGTCCTGGTGCAGGTCGTGAAGCTGCAATTCGTGCACTTCAAGCTGCTGGTTTAGATGTAACTGCTATTAAAGACGTTACTCCAGTTCCTCATAATGGTTGCCGTCCGCCAAAACGTCGTCGCGTGTAATGGGTGCGTCTCATATTGTATGAGAACATCATTTTTTGTACAGACTGTCTTGTGCAGATAATAAACGATACGTCAATGACGATCGAATCTATGATGGAAAGAACCTATACATTCGATGTTTTGAAGGAGGGTAAATAAAATGATCGAAATTGAAAAACCAAAGATTGAAACGGTGGAGATCAGCGAAGATTCCAAATATGGAAAGTTTGTTGTAGAACCGCTTGAACGCGGATATGGAAACACTTTGGGTAATTCTTTACGTCGTATCCTTCTGTCTTCATTACCAGGAGCTGCTGTCACTTCAATTCAAATTGACGGTGTTCTTCACGAATTCTCAACTGTAGAAGGCGTTGTAGAGGATGTAGCTTCAATTATTTTGAACGTGAAAAAACTAGCTCTTAAAATCTACTCTGACGAAGAAAAAGTTATTGAGATTGATGTAAAAGGCGATGGTACAGTTACAGCTGCTGACATTACACATGACAGTGATGTAGAAATTTTAAACCCGGATCTATATATTGCAACAATCGCTAAAAACGGTCATTTACGTATGCGTATGTACGCTCAACGCGGCCGTGGTTACACTCCTGCTGATCAAAACAAACGTGAGGATCTTCCTATCGGCGTGATCCCGATCGACTCTATTTACACTCCAGTATCACGCGTCAATTTCCAAGTGGAAAATACTCGTGTAGGTCAGTCTTCTGACTACGATAAACTTTCTCTTGATGTGTGGACAGATGGTAGCATCGGTCCGAAAGAGGCGATTTCGCTCGGAGCAAAAATTTTAACCGAGCATCTAAACATCTTCGTTGGCATGACAGATGAGGCACAAACTGCTGAAATCATGGTCGAAAAAGAAGAAGATCAAAAAGAAAAAGTTTTAGAGATGACTATCGAAGAACTTGATCTTTCTGTTCGTTCTTATAACTGCTTAAAACGCGCTGGTATTAATACAGTACTAGAACTTGCGAATAAGTCAGAAGACGATATGATGAAAGTTCGTAACCTTGGACGTAAGTCACTTGAAGAGGTAAAAGCGAAGTTAGAAGAGCTTGGTTTAGGGTTACGCAAAGAAGACTAAGCGATTTAAACAAAACTTACAAGATCAGATAATTTTTTATAAAGGAGGGAAACGTCCATGGGTTACAGAAAACTTGGTCGTACAAGTTCTCAACGTAAAGCGATGTTACGTGACTTAGCTACTGATTTAATCATCAACGAGCGTATCGAAACTACTGAGGCTCGCGCTAAAGAAGTACGTAAAGCTGTTGAAAAAATGATTACTTTAGGTAAACGCGGTGATTTACATGCACGCCGTCAAGCTGCTGCATTCATCCGTCGTGAACTAGTAACAACTACTGATGCTGAAGGTAACGAAACAACTTCATTTGCACTGCAAAAGTTATTTGATGATGTTGCACCACGTTATGCAGAACGTCAAGGTGGTTACACTCGTATTCTTAAAGTAGGTCCTCGTCGTGGTGACGGTGCACCTGTTGTTGTGATTGAATTAGTTTAATCATAAGAGAAGACAAGTGGTGAAGAGGGTGGAATCACCACCCTCTTTCTTTATAAACGATTTATACGACAAATAATTAAGCTGAGCGTTATGATGAGCGAACACTGTTGTGTGGCGTCTCGTTTAGCTCTCCGCACCTCATTCAGAGGGAACAAGGGCTTGAGCACCCGTGTTTCTTGAAAATGTAACGACTAGCGCATTTCTATCGAATGAGGTGCGCGCTTTTTTATTTTTTAGGGAAGTATGATAGCGCCAATTTAGTGGTGCTTTTTTTTATAGGCTGATTTATAGAATGCAGTTACGGTAATGTTTGAGGTGGGTCACAGCAATATTTAATGTATTCTATAAATTATATTTAGTCCTATTAGTTTTAAAAAATAAAACGAAAAGTGATTTTAGCACTTTTCTTTTATTGACATAATGATTGTAGTAGAATTCATACATAAAAAAGTGTAAGTTAGTTAGTAGAGCTGAGCATGTAGAGAGGAGTTCTAGAAATGCCAGAAATTTTATCATTAAATAATGTGACATTTTCATATACACCAGAAGAAAAAGAAAGTCGCAATGCTGTTGAAAATGTAAGCTTTGCAGTTCAAGAAGGGGAATGGATTGCCATTGTTGGCCATAACGGTTCTGGTAAATCCACCATTGCAAAGCTTATGAATGGTTTGTTATACCCACAGCAGGGCGATGTACGTATATTACGAGAACCATTAAGTGAAAAAAACCTGTGGGAAAGCCGTTCACAGATAGGCATGGTTTTCCAAAATCCAGACAATCAATTTGTTGGAGCGACAGTGCAGGATGATGTTGCTTTTGCTCTTGAAAATAACGGAGTACCGTTTGAAGAGATGGTAGAACGTGTACATGCGGCACTTGAGCAAGTAAAAATGAGCGATTTTTTAGATCATGAGCCACATCACTTATCAGGTGGTCAAAAGCAGCGTGTTGCTATTGCAGGTGCACTTGCGATGAAACCTAAGCTTCTTATATTAGATGAAGCTACTTCTATGTTAGATCCACAGGGGCGTGCTGAGGTATTACACACTGTTCAAACTTTACGTGCTGAAACAGGGTTAACGGTAATATCTATTACCCATGATTTAGAGGAAGCCATGCTTGCGGATCGTGTTCTCTTTATGAATGATGGAAAGAAATTTGCTGAGGGTACACCTGGTGAAATTTTTGCACTTGGGGATAAGCTAGTTGAGTTTGGACTAGACTTACCATTTGCCATGAAGTTATCAAAGTTATTACAAAAGGAAGGTGTTCCATTAATGGGACAACATATGACAGAAGAAGAGTTGGTGAATGATTTATGGACATCAAACTTCAACAAGTAAGCTATGCCTATTCACAGGGTACACCTTTTGAAAAACGTGCATTATTCGATGTAGATGTTGAAATTCCTTCACATACGTATCAGGCAATTATCGGACATACAGGTTCCGGTAAATCGACAATTCTTCAGCATTTCAATGCACTTCTAAGACCAACCTCTGGGGAAGTACATATAGGAGATCGCATTGTTGTAGCTGGGAAAAAGGCGAAGGATTTAAAGGCTGTACGTCAAAAGGTTGGTATTGTGTTTCAATTCCCGGAGCATCAGCTGTTTGAAGAAACCGTATTAAAAGATATTATGTTTGGCCCTATGAATTTTGGTGTATCAGAGCAAGAGGCAGCAGCACGAGCAAAAGAACTTATAGGCTTAGTCGGCTTACCAGCGAACGTACTTGAAAAATCACCTTTTGATTTATCAGGCGGACAAATGCGTAGGGTAGCAATTGCTGGCGTTTTAGCGATGGAGCCTGAAGTTATTGTTTTAGATGAACCAACTGCAGGGCTTGATCCACGCGGTCAGAAAGAGATTATGGATATGTTTTATAAGCTACACAAGGAACGCGGTCTAACGACGATTCTTGTAACGCACAGTATGGAGGACGCAGCTCGTTATGCAGACAATATTGTCATTATGCATGAAGGGAAAAATGTACTAAGTGGCACACCACAAGAAATTTTTAAAGATGTAGTGACATTAAAAAATTTCCGCTTAGAACCACCTCGTATCGTACGCTTTCAACAAAAAATTGAAACAATGATAAACAAATCCTTCTCAAAGATCTGCTTAACCGAAGAAGAGCTAGCAGCTGAAATTGCTCGGGTACTAAGAGAGGAGCGTGAACAGTCATGATGGAGAAAATGATATTTGGTCGCTTCCTTCCCGGAAATTCTCCAGTTCATAAGCTCGATCCGCGATCAAAGCTTATATTTGTGTTTGCATTCATTATTATTGTTTTTTTAGCAAACAACACAGTGACATATGCCTTGTTATTAGCCTTTACTCTACTCATTGTGCTCATATCAAATATTCGTTTATATTTTTTAATTAATGGTCTAAAGCCAGTAATTTTTTTAATGGCATTTACCTTCTTAATTCATATATTTATGACGAAAGAAGGTGCTTTAGTATTTGAGTGGAAGTTTATTACTATTTACGAAGAAGGTATTCGACAAGGAATCTTTATTTCGATACGTTTCCTAGTTTTAGTGTTTATGACATCTATTTTAACGCTTACAACATCACCGATTTCCATTACGGATGGTATTGAAGTACTGTTAAATCCATTAAAAGCGGTGAAAGTGCCAGTGCATGAATTGGCTTTGATGATGTCTATTTCATTGCGCTTTATTCCAACGTTAATGGATGAAACAGATAAAATTATGAAAGCACAAATGGCACGTGGTTCGGATTTATCTTCTGGGCCAATAAAAGATCGCATTAAAGCGGTTGTGCCATTACTGGTACCTCTCTTTGTCAGTGCTTTTAAACGAGCCGAAGATTTAGCAACAGCTATGGAAGTAAGAGGTTACCGTGGAGGCGAAGGGCGTACGAGGTATCGCAAGCTAAAATGGGATATGAGTGATACATTTTCACTTGTGTTATTAGTAGCAATGGCCGTTTTACTATTCTTCTATAGAAGTTAAAAGGAGTAAGCTTTATGCGACGATTAAAAGCAATTATAAGTTATGATGGAACGCAATTTTCTGGGTATCAAGTACAGCCTGGAGAGCGCACAGTACAGGCTGAGGTTGAGCGTGTTCTAGCCATTATGCATAAAGGGGAAAAGATAAAGGTAACAGCTAGTGGACGTACAGATGCAAGGGTACATGCAACAGGCCAAACATTGCATTTTGATTCACCACTAGCGATTCCAGTAGATAAATACATGAAGGCATTAAATGTTCAACTGCCAAGAGATATTAGAGTAATGTCGATGGAAGAAGTAGCTGCTGATTTTCATGCGCGCTACAGTGTAACAGGAAAGCGGTACCGATATATATGGTCATGTGAGCCTGTACAAAGTCCATTCCGCAGACAATACACTGTAGAGACAAATGGTGTGAAACCAAATGTTGAGGCAATGCAGGAGGCAGCAAAGGCTATTATTGGTACACATGACTTTTCATGCTTTTGTGCAGCCAATACAAGTGTCAAAGATAAGGTCCGTACAGTGACTACACTACAATTTGAATGGTATGGTGAAGAGCTTCATATGGTGATTGAAGGAAATGGCTTCTTATATAATATGGTACGCATCATTGCAGGAACACTTTGGGAAGTTGGTATAGGACGTCGTGATATTGAGAACGTGGCGTTAGTCGTTCAAACTATGAATCGCGATAAGGCGGGTAAGACTGCACCTCCGCAAGGTCTGTATCTTGAGAAAGTCTTCTATTAAAATGGCTTATCCAAAGTTGGGCTGTCGATTTGTTTAACGTATATCATGAGGATAAGTTGATTGGAGTGGAGACTGGGCGACTCCTCGGGGATCAGCGTTACAGATGAGATCCTGCAGCGTAGCGGATGTCTTCTGTGCGAAAGCGTAGTGTTAACGTAGCGGCAGCACCAAAAGCGGCTCATCGGACGCCCCCAGGAAGCTTTGCTCTGCGCGAAAGCGAAGCGTCAGCGGCAAATGTTTTCTGTAGCGAAAGTGAAACGACAGCTACAAAGCGCCCAGTCGGAACGGAAATCAACCACTCGTTTTGGTGATTAGCCATTATAATGGTATAAAATTTTTGACACGAAATAACATTATTATTTTAAAAATGAAGGCTCATAAAAGCCCTAATTTAACCAATCAATGAATCTGAACAACTTCGCCAGGTGTTTATTGAAATTGCTTGACTTTAAAAGTCATTCATTATATGATAACAGATGGTATTTTCATTACCACCACAAATAAGCCCCGAAAACTTATAGTGTAGTTTAATGAAAAATAACGGTAATCGAATCGATTAGGAGGATATATACATGCGTACAACATTCATGGCTAAAGGTCACGAAGTAGACCGTAAATGGCTAGTAGTTGATGCAGAAGGCCAAACTCTTGGACGTTTAGCTTCTGAAGTAGCTGCTATCTTACGTGGTAAACATAAACCAACATTCACACCAAACGTTGACACAGGTGATCACGTAATCATCATCAACGCTGACAAAATCCATTTAACTGGTAACAAATTAGAGGGTAAACTTTACCGTCACCACACTCAATTTGCGGGTGGTTTAAAAACTCGTACTGCTGGTGAAATGCTAGATAAGTACCCAACAAGAATGATCGAATTAGCAGTTAAAGGTATGCTTCCTAAAAACTCTTTAGGTCGCAAAATGTTCACTAAACTTAACGTTTACACTGGAACAGAGCATCCACATGCTGCACAAAAACCAGAAGCATACGAGCTTCGCGGATAATATAAATTAAGAGGAGGATATTACTTTGGCACAAGTTCAATACATCGGCACTGGTCGCCGTAAAAGCTCTGTAGCTCGCGTACGTTTAGTACCAGGTACAGGTAAAATTGTTATCAACAAACGTGAAATCGAAGAATACGTACCATTCGCTGCATTACGTGAAGTAATTAAGCAACCATTAGTAGCAACTGAAACTACAGGAAGCTACGATATCCACGTAAACGTTAACGGTGGTGGATACACTGGTCAAGCTGGTGCAGTACGTCACGGTATCGCTCGTGCTCTACTTCAAGTAGACCCAGATTTCCGTGCTGCATTAAAATCTGCTGGATTACTTACTCGTGATTCACGCATGAAAGAACGTAAAAAACCAGGTCTACGCGGCGCTCGTCGTGCACCTCAGTTCTCAAAACGTTAATCAATTCTTTATTGTATCAACGTTTACAAAGGTTTTTTGGTTCAAGTTGGTTCAAATCAGCTTGAACCTCATAAAGAACTTAACAGGTTTAAAGCATCAGCATCTTGCTGGTGCTTTTTTTCTGGCATTAATTCCAGATAATAATTTTGCGTTGTTTGAATATTGATATGACCTAACCGTTTTGATACATATGCAATATCTATATCTTGTGAAAATAAAAATGATGCGTGCGTATCTCTTAAGCCGTGGAATGTTGTTTTTTTAATGTTTAATTCCGTTAATAATTCGGCTAATAGTTCTGATTGTTTAAACCCACCAAAGCCAAAAATATAACCATTCTCTTTAACGGGAATGTTACGGATAAGCTCATATACTTCTCTGTTAATAGAAACATCACGTTTTGCATTTTGTGTTTTTAATGAAGTATCGTCAGAAGTAGGACTGATTGAATGTCTAACTTCTATTCCGTATTCAAAAAGGCTTTCTGGTCGTATTGCTAATAGCTCTCCACGTCGCATACCCGTTTCTAAGGCAAGTAATACAAGTAAGTTAAACTCATCTTCTGGATGCTTTAAAACGTAATTACGGAGCTTTTTAAAGTCAGTGATAGATAATGCCCTGTTTCGCTTAGGTGGGTTTTCTCCACGCGTTTTTACTAATCGTGCGAAGTCATTAGCAATATAACCTCGAGCATAGGCATCACGTAAAGCAGTTTTGATTTTTAATAATACTTCATGTGTTGTTTTTCGAGAATGTGTTTTTGCATACTCATCAATTTTCTTTTGAACAACAATATCATTTAAATCTTTTAATTGAATGTCCTGAAATAAGTTTCGAATAACCCCTAAAGTACGAACATAATTTTGAAAAGTCGTTTCTTTCACGTCATTTACTTTCACAAGATAAATCCAATTCTCGAAGAAGTCCGCAAAGGTTGTTGCTCTGTGTGCAAGATCCTTACCTTCTCCTTTCGCTAATTCCATTTCTAAAGTCCAAAGTTCTGCTTCCTTTTTTGTTGGAAAGGTTTTAGAAAGTTTTTTATGTTTTCCTTGTTTGTATAAAGAAACTTGCGCTCGATATGATTTTCCTCTTTTTATAATACTAGCCATGCTATCAATTCCCTTCAAAAAATAGTCGATAGATGCTAGTTGAATACAACTGTATTGTATTCCGAACCAAGCATCATATCAACTGTCAATAAATTAAACCGAGTGTTCTTCAATAAAATGTATTAAAGATTTCATTGTGTATCGTTCATGCCGACCAATCATGAAGCGTGCAAGCCCTTCATGAGGTCGTATATATTTATCAAATGATTTTGGGTCTAGACCTAGAAAACGAGCTGCTTGATCCCTAGTTAAAAGATATGGGTAGCCCTGTGAAGTCATATCAATGCTCATGAAGACATCATCTCCTTGTGAATTTCTTATTTAAACGGATAACCTTGTTTTGTATATAATGGCGAATACTTTTTTAACCAAGCTAAGACATCGTCATTAGGCTCATAGTTTTCAAATTCATCGTAAAGAAATGCTAAACACTTCTTTAGCCCCTCATCTCCCCAAATACGCCGAATTTTAAATAAGTAGGGGAATAATCCAGACCCATTTAAAATGTGCTTTTGTGATTGTTCTAACAGGTTCATTCGTGGCGAAGGGGAACTAAACATAAAATTTCTCTGATTAAGTAATTTAAGCATTTTTTTAGTGTAAGTCGTTAATCTTTTAGATTTGTCATAATAAAATTGGTAACGATCAGTTAGAGCTGAAACTAACAAATCTTTTAACTCTGTATCATTTCTTATGTCTTCTAGCTTATCTGATAAGTCATGAGCATAAGCACCCTTATAAACTGCTTCAAACCGTACCCAATCATCATAATGAATAGCTTCTTCACATCGAATACCCATCGTTTCGACTTGTTCTTTCTTCTTATCATAAACCCTTAATAAAGCCTTTATATTTTTGCCTTTCGAACCAAGATAAAAAGTTGAGGTGATATTATTTTTTGTTATTGCCGATAAATCAGAATGATTTCTTCTCCCAGTAGCAGTTTTAACGATTTGATTTTTTTTAGAGAGCTGATTATAAATCGTGTTTACATTCACTTTTTCATTGATAAAATCAACTGCAATATCAATTCTCGATAGTCTGGAAGTATATAAGGAACTGTTGTTTATGTTCGTGAAAAACTGATGTATCTGTATTGGACTAGTGAATAATGATTCATATTGCTTTCTATATTCCATCCATGCGTACGCAGAAAATTTTATACAAATACCCATCTGTATAAAATCAGTATGATATGCGATTGCGAAATAATATGGTGCATCGTCGCAAACAAAACCATTTGAATAACCTTGAGGTAATGAATATGTCGTTTCTTTTAGGTTGCCTAATACGGTTTCTAATTTCGACAGCCTAACAAATTCATTAATGATGTTGATTGCCATGCCTTCCCAACCTTCTATTTGGCTGGGTCTTTTCGTTGATTGTAGAACTAGGGTAAATTCATCGACTTGAACATCTAACAAAATTATCACTCCTTTCAAGTCATGAAACATTGATATATCAGCACTAGTTGCGAATTTCTTGTTTTTCGGAGCGGGGGTTATTACATAACCCCCGCTCACGATTTTAAGTGGGTCACAGCTTCTAATATGTCAAAATCTAAATAACTAAAGTGACAAATTTTCGGTGTGTTAGCTACGATTGGACAAGTAAAAACACCTTGACCTAATGCAAAATTCTTCTCTGGTATTTCTACTCCAGTACCGAATGCAGTTGTGTAAGTTTGATTTTCCGCATTACCAAGCACGAACTTTACAGGCAGATTCTCTCGTAAATTAGTAGGTAGTAAGGTTGCATCTGATTTTTGCATGACAATCCATAAGAAAAATCCTAATTGCCTACCTTGTAAAACAATCTGTGACAACAGCTTCATTACTTCATCACGTTTTTTCTTTTCCATCGTCTGTAAAACAGTTTGAAAACTGGCGAATTCATCAAATATAAAAATATAGGGTTCATATTGAAAATCAGCATATGTTGCTTCTAATTTCGTGTTAAGTTTATCTTTAATCTCTGCTTTTCTAACTTCCATCATTTCATTGAAACTTTGTAATAACGTAATAATATCTTCTAAATTAGTAGCGGAATTTTCCGCTGAAATTCTTTCGCCAAGAACAGCAAGGCTTGAGTTTTTAGGGTCGGCAAAATAAATATTGTATCGTACATTTTTGGCTAGCATTTGAAGAATTAGAGAATAAAGTGCATATGTTTTGCCTGACCCTGTCATGCCCACAAGTAAAGTTCCATATAACGAAATTGATATAGACTTATCAATAATCAAAGTATAATCATCTACTTGGGAAGTTTGACTTTTCAATTCGCAAAGACCCTTAAATTTAAGTTGCTGGTCAATGCTACTATCGCATATTTCGAAAATGTGGTAGTTTTCATCATTCGATAAATAGGCTTTATCTACAATGAAATGATTCAATGCAAAAGAAATACTTACATCACCAATATCTTTGTTAATATTTATGTTTTCAATGAACAACGTAGCTTTTGAAAAGTTGGCGGTAAATTGTAATTTAATTTTCGGTAGGTCTACTATTTCGGTATTGAAGTAAAATCTTTTGTTGAAGTAATTAGCATCTAGGAACGATTTTCTTAGTTTTAGTACGATAAGATAATGGTGTATAGCGTGTTTTAAGCCTTTATAAGCCTTATTTCGAATAAGCCATACAGCTATTTGAATCGAAAATATTACTAGCAGAAATCCGATAAATAACACGTTGACATGTTTTGTGAAAACAACTCCCAACTTAAGTTGGGAGCCGATAAAATTCACACAAAAAACAATCACAGCAAGCATAAAGCACATGCTATATATGAAAGCCCCGTTTTGTTGTCTTTGTGTTCTTAATTTACTTTGTTTGAACATTGATTTTTTCCACATCTCTAAATCGTAGAACCATGTCAAAACCTATTACAAAAGATTTCTCATGAAGAAAATCAATCAATCGTACATATTCGCCTTTTTGAACATTAATATGTTCTTTGCCATTCAAGATCGTCACATCAAAGTTATTTAGAGTATTACTATCTCGCTTCAGTCCAGTTTTTTTATCTGAACCATAATCAGTATCATCTTTGGTGATTAATAGTCTTAAGGTAACGCCTTTTTCAGTTGGATCTTTTTTACTTACATATGGTCGTTGGGAAACCAATCTGTACATATTTCCCGTGTTTTTTAAAAACTCTTCTGCTTTAAATTTAGTCTCGGTGAACACCCATGCGTTTGCAATCGTCATTGTGCAAAACCTCTTTCTTTTAATTTAATTTTTTTCAATATAATTTTCTAATGCATATTCAAGACCTCGAATTGTTGCAACTGCTTCATCGATTCCTTGAACTTTTAATCCGCAATTTCCAAAAGTAAGAGTAACAGCATCTTCTCTTAATTCGCCTATATAATCTCTAAGAGATTCAAGATTATCCTCAACATTGCTTGCAGTTAATTCGCTTTTGAAATCTTCTAAGAAATAATCGATACTGTATATATCTGGATATGACCATTTCATAGATGATAAATGGTTTTTTCTAACTAGCATTGGCGTTTAACCTCCTTTCTTTTTAACTATCTTTATTCTAATTGATTGATAATTGTTAAAGGTGTATGATTTTGGTAGAAAATAAAGGTGAAAATCAACCACGTTCTTTAGGAGGATAATATGCTTAACTTTAAAAGATATATATATAAAGGTGTAGGTAGTAGAGTAAAAATGACTAGAGAAAGAATGGGATTCAATCAAGTAAACTTTGTGGGTAAATTACAAGAGAAGTATATTTCTATAGACAGATTTCAGTTATCTCGCATTGAGAATGGAAGAATACACAAAAAGAAAAATCCTTATTTACTTACAGAAGACCAAATGTTTGGAATATCAGAGTTAACAGGATACGAACCGAAAAATTTAATATTTGGAAATGATAAAGAAAGAGAAGATACTGTTAAATTAATTTTATTAGCAGTTATCATGAATGGAGCAAAGTATGGTACAGATGAAAATAACAAAGAAATATTTATTAATCCTTTTATAGATACTAGGGTTACAAAAGAAGACCGTGAAGAGGTATATAAAGAACTAAGAAAAAATAATACGGAGGAAATAGCAAAAGAAAAGTCTGTGGAGCTAGGAAGAAATAGTCTAGAGGAGTTTCTACGTCTGTCTAAGGATTTTATTAAAAATGAATCAGCAGACCGAATAGTTTACTTGTTCTTCCATTTTAATTCAATAGAAGAAATAGATGATGAAGAAATAGTGGAGTATATAGAATGGTTTAGAATAAAACAGCCCTTTTTTGCCGATACAAACCACTTTGAAAGTATGAAGTACCTTGTGAATGAACCAGATATAGAATTAGAATATCCATCTAATTTACTTATAAAATTATTAATAGGTAATAATAGCTTTGCACAATTGTTTATGGGAGGGTTATCTCAGAGAAGTCAATATCAAATAATGTATCCAAATCATTTTCCAAAGAACTGTAATTTAGTAGAAAATTTTATAAATAACTACAATCAATTCGGTGATTTAGCTATAGATTTTAAAAATTCTGGATTTACTAAATTCGTAAAAGCGTTTACTGAAATGTGGGAAAGAAATAATGAGAAATTCATGGATTATTTCAATGAGAATTTATTTAATATCAATTTAAGTGAACAAGGATTAAAACAAATAGATGATGAGTTCATCCATAGTTTAATTACTTCAAATGAATTTAGTAAAATGTTGTACGACATGATAGAGGTAGAAAGGTATGGAATGGAAACGATGAAAGGTCATAATACATTTGAACTTTATCTCCAAGAGATGGTGATCAAAAACACAATCGATTTTGTTAGCCTTCCTGAAAACGACTTATTCAAATATATTAATAATATGATTCAAACAAACAATACTCAGTTATGAATTAAATCACTTCTATTTAAATAGAAGTGATTGGAATGACAGATTATTTTTCTTCGCGTATTAATTGACAACTAAATAAAACCTTTCTGCTAACGCAGAGAGGTTTCTCTTTTGGTATAAATAAGCATCTATATCAATGTAAAAGAAATGGCACACGCTTAATTTAAAGCATGTGCCTACTTTTTATTTTTCTTCAATTGTTACATTTTTCTTATCAGTGTCTGGGTTATCTAATCTAAAACCAATGAATGAATCATCTACACGTGTTAACAGACTGTAGTTATCGTCTATACTCAATCCTGAATAAGATTTATCGAATATTTTTTGTGAAACGATTCCTCCATTAATAGATGGTAATATAGATTTTGGCTCCTTTTCTACAGAAGTAAAGGTTATATAATCACCGTTAATCTCAAATTCTTTACCTTCTTTTTCTAAGGACGCTATATATTCATCCATGCTTGAGAGACCGCTTTCCCAATATAAGCTTTCTTTATCAAAAGTCCATATATTTGTATAATCCTTTTCTAAAATAACGCTTAACTTTTCGGTATTCTGTCCTAATCGATCTAGGGTGATATCCAGAGTATATTTTCCTTCGTATAAAGACTGAGAACCTTCTTTTGCTATCTGAATTATTTCATTATCAGAAAGGTCATTAATTTTCTCAAGTCTTAGTTTATCTCGGGTTGAGTCTGGGATATTACTATAGGATGTTACTTTATCATCTTCAAAAACATACACTGCTCTAACAGTACTATTTCTATCTGGATTGTCACTAACTTCAAACCAAACAGGATACTTTTCAAATCCATCACTTATCGGTATAAAATCATCTGGTGAACCGTCTTGTGGTCCATCTTGTATAGGTACTTCATCAGAACTCTCTTTACCTCCGCAAGCACCTAAAAGTAATACAGTAGCAATCACAGCCAACATTGCCAACCACTTTTTGCGTAAATCCATTTCTTAGACCCCCATATGTAGTGTTTGAACATCTCTGTTCATAAAACTCACTATAAAATATAAAAAATGCTATATAACTCATATTATAGATAGAAAAGATACATTTGTCATCTTATTAATAGAAGTTTCCCCCTCTACAATAAAGTAATAGGAAGTAGAGAGGATGAGCGCCTTGCTAAATAAACGCATAGCCACTCAAATTCGTGTGTATCGAAAACATAAAAAGATGACATTAGAGGGTCTTTCAAAGAAAGCTGATATTGATGATACCTATTTAGGTCGGGTCGAAAGAGGCGAAATTAATATTACTCTTTCCACTTTAGAAAAAATCATAGACGGTCTGGGAATGACTGAAGCCGAATTTTTCGGTTTTTTAGATTTAGAAAGTGATGACCCTACATTAGCTAAGCTAATGCGAGAAGTAAAACAATCACCCAAGCGGGATAAATTAACAAAAACCATCCATGAAATTATTGATTTAACTAAATGATGCATTCTCAAAGACTACTTTTATAGGTAGTCTTTTTTCTTAGCTGTTTCGAAAAGATTGTTGCTATTCAACTAACGGAGCGGGTTAATTACTTAAGATTATGGTAATATTTTTGTTAAATAACAGAAAAAAGTGAGTGTTTTATTTGGACATAAGATATGATTCATCATACATCTATATCGAAAACATTGAAGATGAGGCTAAGATTCTCAATAAATTTTGTAAAGATAAAGGAAATAAACTTGTTTTTTTAGAACTATATTATGAAGAAGATGTGGCCGCTTTATTTATTAATAACTATCGTTTTAAAATCTTGGATAATGCCGTTGTGTATAAAGAACAGGAAAATAAAATATCAATATTACATAGTCCAGCTACAACTATGGATATTAGAAAAACATTAAAGGTATTTCCGTGGGATTTCTCAGCTATTGTATTACAAAAAAACACACCAATAAGAATTAAATACCATATAAGAGGTTATGAGTCTGACAATGGGTTTGGTATAAGAATTAAGGAGTTTAAAAACGGTTCTTTTATTAAAGAGATACTTCCGCTATTAACTCAGACCAAATAAAATATATAAAGTCAGGGGAAAAGCATACCATAACATAAATTAATTTTTCCTTATTCAACTAACGGTGCAGGATTGTTTAACAAAAGGTGTTTTTTAAATACATTAGTAACGCTTAAGGATGTGAAATATGAGTATTGCGATAGAAGTATTAGAAAGTAACTATGAATGCAAAAGAGGTAGTTTTATTTATTTTTTACACGAAGAATGTAAATTTAATAAGAGTGCTTTTTGGGATTATTACAATAGTATAGTAGACTTAACAAATGAAGCTTTAATTCAAGATAACTTAGATAGAGAATTGTCCGTGATGTTAAGTAAAACGTATGTGTTTATTATGAAAAGTCTTCTATGGCATTTTCATCCCAAAGATATGTATAAGGTAAAAGGTGTACCCAAGAATAAATTACACCTCTATATTGAACGATTAGAAATTGCATACTTAGGATACTTCAAAGGTGAAGTTTTTAAGGAAGAACTATATGATGAAGATTTAATAAATCCAAGATATAAATGATAGTCTATTCAACTAACGGTGTGCTTTACTTGAAGATCATTGAGTTGTAGGCAGCTCTTTTTTCTTTATTGAACTAACGGAGCAGCATTCCTGTTTGAAGGATGTTCGAGGTCTTGAAAGAAAAGGAGCCCTCTAGTATGATGCATGAGTGTCAACGACCATTGACCCATCATCAAATAAGGAGGACTCCTTTATGCATTTTAAATGGAATAATAAAATTAATCAAGTTACTGAAAATACTCTCGTTGTCGGTATGGATATTGCCAAGCGTATTCATTACGCATGCTTTGTCGATGAACGCGGGCGAGTAATAGAAAAAGCTTTTGCGGTACATCAATCGAAAGAAGGCTTCGAATACTTGTATGAAAAGATTCTTCAAACGATGAAGGAAGCTAAGAAAACTGAAGTAATAATAGGTATTGAGCCTACAGGCCACTATTGGATGAACTTAGCCTATTTCTTAGATCAATACGGAATCCCACTTGTCATGGTGAATCCAATGCACGTAAGACGTTCGAAAGAACTTGATGATAACTTACCGACAAAGCACGATAAAAAAGATGCACTAGTCATCGCTCGCTTATTAAAGGATGGACGTTTCAGTTATCCACGTATACTGAAAGACATTGAAGCTGAG